>CAZRPW010000027.1:24115-41793 GCA_964601975.1 uncultured Bacteroides sp. | reverse complement strand
GCTTTTTCTGTCATTTTGTTTCCCAAAGCATCCCTGGCTTCAATTTCAATATGGTACAGGCCAAAGAGCTGATCCGGAACCTTATTACTGAATACAAAATCCCCGGACTCCCTGTCTCCGTCCAATCCCTCATCATTCAGATCAAAACTCAGGATATGGTCGGGCTGATCTTTAGATCTTAGCGTCGCCCGAACAAGCGGAATCTCTCCACCATCGTAAATCCTGGCCTCAATGGTATTGTCGCCCGAAATTTCTACCCAGCGCAGTACAGGAGGCGTAGAATCCCTACCTCTGACTTTTATTTCAATTTTACCTCGTTTGATAATATGATCCGGGTAAGCGGGAAGCCAGTACTCGGCAAAAAATGCGATGCTGTGATTTTCAGGGCAGTCGGAAGCGATGAGTGGGACAGAATATTTGGCCGATCCGCCCACATGGTCATAGCTGCCCCAGTCATCGGATTTCCTGAGATTGATTCCGGTGGGGTTTATATATGGATCGGAACTATACAGGAATGTTCGTCTCAGTTCACCTTTGTCCCGCGCCAGAATCACAATGGACTCGCCCGGATTGGGAATGCCATCTCCATTGCCCCTGCCCAGGAAGATAGTTACCGTGTCATCTCCGGCCTCCATCACACTGCAGAGCCTCCCGTCTGCGATCTCGTAATCCATGATCTCGGGTCCATTCGCCCTCAGGGGAATCTCAATAAAATCGCTCCATTGAAGTCCGTTCCTATCTGATATCCGGATTTCAAATCGTTCCACTTCAATGCTATCGGCAGACACTCGAAAGACAAATGAATCCTTCGATTTCCTGATCCCGCCGACCTCTATGTCTCCGAAGCTACACTTATCCTGAATGATGGTGGCACTGTTTCGCTGAGCTACGATTTCGCCTCTAACACCCTCTGCCAGATTTCCTCCTTTATTGAGCAATTTTATGGAGACAGCCACTTTTTCGTTAGGTGTTGCCCAGTCCACGTTCCCGATTTCGTAAGAAGCCACGCAAATATTGGGGGCAGCATTCGCGGCATTGATTCCAATTTCGTGCAGACTCCCATTCAGTTGAATCCTTAGCCTGCCCGATGTATCACTTTGAATCATTCTCGTTGAAACTGCACCGCTTCTGAGGTCAGTATCAAAAATGCGATAGGGGTGGTCTTTTTCATATAGTGCAGCCGTTCTTACTGTCAGCTGAACGAAGGGCAGCAGTTCACCATCGGGTAGCATTTCCCTGACCGAAGACCTGAAGCCTCGTTCATCCACATTTTCAAGTAGGGTAAAGCCAGGTCTCTGGCGGTCCGATTCTACCTGGTAATCCCAAACAGAAAACGCCGGGTACACATCTGTATGGTGCCACTTTTGAGGGATCTCGGGTGGATTCCCGAAGCTCTGCATTATAAAGTCAAACATCTCGCTGAACCCGCAGTTTGAATGCGCTGCATCATAGATCTTGTATGCATAGTTGTCCATCACCTGTGTCCACACAAGGTTCATGTCGCGGTGGTAAGCTCTTATAAAATCTTTGTCCCCATAGTGAAGGCGAACATTCATTCCCCCATAATTCTTATACATATCCATATGGCGGTATTCCACCGGAGCATCCTTCGGACCTGTCCGGAATTCGGTGGAGCCACAGAAATTCCCTGCAGCGGAAAGCAGATGGGGGTATTTTCCTCCAATCCAGAAGCTCATAAATCCGCCCATGGAAAGACCTGATATCGCCCTGTGTTCGCGGTCAGCAATGGTGTTATAGCTGCCATCGATATGAGCCACCAGTTCGGGGAAATATTCAGGGAACTGCCGATGGCTTTCTACCGGGCTTACATTGTAGGGTCGCAGGTAATATGCTTCATCGGGATGCCTGTTGTAGCCGTCGGGCTTCACCACAATCACTTCATGCGTGGCCACGTAATTTGCAATATTATCTCCGTAGTTATCTTCTCCCTTATCAATTCCAACGGAAGCATGATCCGTACTTCCAAAGTAGCGCTGCGACCAGCCATGATAATAATAGATCACAGGGTATCTCTTCGTGGGATGGTCAGAATAGCCCGGAGGTAAGAAGATCCTGTAGTTTCTAATCTCTCCCAGAACCGTACTGTAGTGCCTGGAATCAATAATTGTTACTTCATCTGCGGGTGGATTGCCACTAACGGATTGACTGTCTGCTGTTGAGGGAATGCCTGCTGCCGGAATAAACAGCAAAATAAATATGAACAGGGGGATTGTTTTCATAGACCAACATTGAAATTTTGATGCCAGCGGCTCCAGTCCGACCAAAGCCCATTGGTGCTTTTCTGACGAACCCTGCAGAAATAGGTGTATTCTGATGAAAGCCTGGTCTGCCCGTCAAGCTTCCCTACGAATTGGCCATTTGCCTGGTTAATAAGCAAACTTTCGTTCAAACCCTGCTCATTTGATTCGAAGACCACCTCTCTGCCTTCATAATCTGTGGCTAACTGCACCTCCCAGGAATCCAGTGACTCCGGTCCGTGATAGGGGGTTTTCTTAAGCTCTGGATTTGTGGGGCACACCACCGGTCCGATGGGTAAGGTGGATACAATGAAATTGTCGTACCAGCGACCCTGGGTTTTGATGGAACCATCGTTCCAATAAGATTCAAGAAAGACAGCGTTGATCCCATGATTGGTATAGCTTCCCCTTAGATTCATATTTTCCCGTTCAGCCTCCAGTCGGCCGTCAATCCACAATCGGGCGAGTCCGTCATTTTTACCCGGGGTATTCAACTTTGTCATGGCTTCGACCAGGATCCAGTAACCCGATTCTTCCGTATTAAAAATTTCAAACTCCGAAGAGGGACTGTTTCCTAACCAGCTGAGATTGTCAAAATCATTATACTTTGTGGTTACAATCGTACTACTCTGGCCATCCACGCCACGGGCCGGATCCAGGGTCAGGGTGTTCTCTTTGCCACTCCATACATGCACAATCATTGCCTGTTGCCATTTTTCGGAGGACATGCTGGTGGCCCTGGACATTTTTGCCGGAGCGCCCTGCCAACCTTTTTCAAGTTTCATATATACCCGCCAGTAGATCTCATCGAAAGTTTCTCCTTGTCGTACAATGGGGCCTCGCTTTCCGGGGAAATCTCCAAATGCAAGTTTTCGGTCTCCCTCACCAGTAACATCTCCCTTTTTGAAGCCTGCCCTCATGGCAGCTCCTTTTCCGCCAAATGATTCGGTTGTATCCATGTCCCCTCGTGATTCCAGGTACTGACGGACACCACTATTAAAATCATCATACCAGATTACATTTGGTTCCTGCTGATGGGCCTGGCTTTCAACTGGTACTACGAATTCTATTCTTGGAGTTTCGGGCAGGGTTTGATTTACAGATTTTTCAGCCTGGTCTTCAGGTACAGGTACTGTGGAATTACAGGCAAAAGCAAGCATGCCGATGGGGCATAGTAAGACAAGAATATAACCAAGCTTAGTTTTCATCTAAAGTGATTTTATTTTGCATTTTAATGTTCAAGGACCAGTACCTTGTATACTTTAAGGTCAGTAATTCGTATTACTGACATTTCTCCTTCTCTGGCGACTGATATTTCTTTTATTCCATCCTGGTCGGGCGAGACAATCCATGCTTTTTTTACACCTCCCTTGAATTGTATGGTGATCCCGCCCACATTGCGCTGATCATGGTAGTTAAAAAGATGAATCACATCCCTCCCTTTTTGTTTGTCGTGTGAGACACCCAGCCATTCGGGTCCGGAAACTGTCAGGGGTAATGTTTTACCTGCAGCCCAAAATACAGCTGACTCAAGCTCGTTTGCATTCTCGGGCATAAACCATACGGATTCAAATCCAAGTTTGATTTCTTCCTTGGGAGCCTCCAGCCCGGGGAGGTACATAACTCGACCATCCCCATAGGTGAAAGCCCTGACATTCTCATTTTCCGGCTCCGGTTTCGCGTTCGCATCTTCTTCTGCTTCAACATTTCCTTCCGTTTCCAGAAGCATATCTTCGGTCAGGCTGTGTGGTCTTAATCTTCTCCACTGGTCGTACATGCCGGTATGGCCGGTGGCTACGATTCCGCCTCCGTCTTTCACAAAGCTTTTAATTTTTTCTATGCTGAAGTCGCTTAAACTCTCCTGGTTGGCAAGCACCAGCACATCGTATTTGCCCAGATTTTCCATTTGTTCATCAAAAATAATGTCAAATGGAATCTGACGCTGCTGAAGAACCTGCTCAGCCATATTTACGGCCACCTGGGTTTCGATTATATTATAGGCCATGGAAGGATAGCTTCTGAGCACTGCCACCTTTTCCCCTCCACACATCCCTGTATATAAATCCTTATGGTCCAGCCAGAAATCCAGGTACTTTTTTCGCACTCCTTCCGGCAGGCTCCTTCCAAGGGATCCTATGGTTCTGTTTAAGGCAAGGTTTTCAGCAAAATCCTGCTCCTTGTGATTTCCTGTCATTATAAAATTGTGGGTGGTGCGGCCCAGCTTATAGTGCCGGAACTTGCCGATGGACACTCCATTCTCCCAACGTGGATTGTTGCTGTCTTCCGTCCAGATCACATTGGTGTATTGCATCAGGTCGGGATGATTGATTCCTGCTTCCCATGCCCGGTTGCTCCCCACCAGTCCGTGCGGATTTACTTCTATGGCAATTTCCTTATTTAGTGCACGGGCGAATCTTGCACATTCAGCCAGGCGAGTCGTAAAAGTCCAGCACCGGAAGTCCACCCATTCCTGGATCACCGGGTCATTGATAACCAACATTTTTTCGGCCGGATTGGGCTCGTTCCACATGGGAGGCTGAATGTAGGAAAGGTTGTCGAATCCGAATCTTTCCAGGCGTGCCTCCGGACTGTATTTGTCTTCAAGGTATTTCCTGAACGCCGCGATGGTAGCCGGATTAAAATCGGCTTCGGGGGGATAATTGAAATCAAAATTATCGAAGTGAATGAAATCGGTCTTTATCTCTTCCACCGCATAACGGATAATCTTTTCCTTGAAATACTCCATATAGGCATCATGGTTGAAGCAGGGCCTGTACCTGAACGATTGCTGGTAGCTGTAGGTGAGAAGAATGGGTTTACCGTTCACGTCAATCTGGTACCAGAGATCGTCTTTTGCTTCGGGGACCTCAGCAAAAAAGGTTTCATAGGCCATGGTATTCCATTGGATATAGGTGTCCACCTTCATTCCATATTTGTGAGCAATGGCAGCCGCCTTTGCTGCTTGTTCCATATGAGCCTTCTCAGCTTCAAAGCCAAAGCCCTTGTAGCAATAAAGGTGATAAACCGTAATTCCCGCCTCGGCCAGGGCTTTTATATACTCCTCAGTAGTCTGGTAATCGTATAGTTCCTTTTGCCTGTGACTGAATTTTCCATTGTTGCGCCTTACCTGGAAAATCCAGGGTTCATGGGTGGCGCCGGCATCGGCAAATCCATCACGGATCCATTCCGGGGTATACCTGGCCAGGTCAGCAGCCCCGTTTTGGGCAGTCAGCATGTTGCTGTTTCCCAGGACCAGCAGCATGAAAAGAATAAACAGGGATGTATGGAGAACGGATTTGCTTGTTGTCTTCGAAATTTTCATGGCTTGTTTACGCTGTATTCTGTTCCAAGATAAAACTTTTAGAGGAGACAATGGCTTTCATTTCCTTCTTTTATGGGCAAGGCGGCTGGGCTTTTTATTAAATGCGGAAGAAAAATAGCTATATTTATGCGGATAAAATGCTAAATCGGCTTACGTATAATTGTTTTAGCATATGTTATTTCATTAAAACTGAAATTGGATCATGAGAATTCCCTTAGTTTTTCTAATTCTAATTGCCATTCAGCCTGCATTTTCACAAAAATTTGATGAATTGGCCCTGACTCCCCCGATGGGCTGGAACAGCTGGAACCAGTTTGGATGCAGAATCAATGAGACCGTGGTGCGTGAAATGGCCGATGCCATGGTAGAAAGCGGGATGAAAGAAGCAGGATATGAATATATTGTGATTGATGATTGCTGGCAAAGCGGCAGGGACTCGGCAGGGAATATCATCGTGGATGAACGCGCATTTCCATCGGGGATCAAAGCCCTGGCGGACTATATCCACTCGAGAGGGCTCAAATTTGGTTTGTACTCCGACGGAGGGGTAAAGACCTGTGCTGGTAGACCGGGAAGCAGGGGATACGAGTTTCAGGATGCCCGTACCTATGCATCCTGGGGGGTTGACTACCTTAAATATGACTGGTGTTATTCAGATGATCAAAATGCCAAAGCATGTTACCGGCTGATGCGTGATGCCCTGTACCAGGCCGGTCGGCCTGTTTTATTCAGCATGTGTGAATGGGGAATCAATGAACCCTGGTTATGGGCCGGCGACATTGCCCATATGTGGCGAACCACGGGTGATATTTCGGATTGCTTCAGCTGCGAATCGAACTGGGGATCGCTGGGTGTTATGCAAATTCTGGATCAGCAGCTTAAACTCAGGCGCTATGCCGGACCCGGGCACTGGAATGACCCGGATATGCTCGAGGTAGGCAATGATGGTCTTAGCATCACAGAAGCGCAGGCACATTTTGGCTTATGGTGTCTGTTATCAGCGCCCCTGATGGCAGGAAATGACCTGAATAATATGTCGGAAGAAATCAGGGATATTCTGACCAACAAGGAAGTTATTGCCATTGATCAGGATCCCCTGGGAAGGCAGGCCCTGAAGTGGATGGACTATGGCGACCTTGAAATATGGTTAAAACCCCTCGAGAATGGCGATTTTGCCATCGGTATTCTGAATCGCGGAGATGAGAAAATATTCTTTGACAAAAGCCTGCAGCTCACCACCTATGATACAGATTTCAAACCCCAGACCTATACCTATCGCATTGATGAAAATTTCAATATCAGGGATCTTTGGAACCAAAAGGATTTAGGAGATACAAAGAAGAATTTCCAGGCAGAGATTGAAAGCCATGCCTTGATCCTTTTGAGATTGAGTAAGAAATAAACAAAACGCTTATCCTATGAGAATTTTATATAAGACACTCCTTATTATTGGCATCGTTTTACTGGGGATCAATATTTTCGGCCTGTTCAAATCGATGAGAAATCCGGCCATTTATACCGAAGAAGTGACTCTGAGGAATAGAATCGGGGATGTGACCATTGAATATCCCGAAATAAAGGATCTCCTGAAACAGAAGGACGGGGAATCCGATGTGGATTTTGCGGTACGGATTAATAAAGTGGTGAATGACGGGATGGCTCATTATTGGAAAGCAGGGGGAATCAGGAAGTACCATTTAAGGGTTCCAATCTGGGAAAATTATCTCCTGTATTTGGCCTCCTATATCCATCCAAAAAGGTATGAACGTTATGAGTTCAGCAACTACAAAAAGAACCTGGAAAGGGGAGTGGGCTTATGCTCCACGCATTCGACGGTGGTGAAGGGTGTTCTGCTGGAGCATGGTATCAAGGCTGAGCTGCTGGATGTGGGTGGTCACCACGTGGTTGTAAGGGCAGAATTTGACAACAATACGGTCTATATGCTGGATCCTGACTTCGGTATTGCAGTTCCATACGATACAGCGGCCATTACCGCAAATCCTGAATTGGTCCGGGCTCCCTACCAGGATCTGGCCGCTTCCTATTATCCGGATGCTGTCGACCCGTATACCACCCAGATTCTGGTTGATATCTTTGGAGACAGAAAGTATGTGTATGAGGTGAAAAACTGGTTCGAGTCTTTTTCATACCGGGCCATCTGGATTCTTCCCTTTTTATTCATGCTGCCCTATGCACTTACTGTGTACAGGAAGAAGAAACAATTGCAAGATTAATCGATAGTTAAGATGGAAAGAATATTATCCAGGAGGAGCTATTCCTTACTGACCTTTATTGGTTCATCCTTGATTGGATTGTCCCTGGCTTGCTTTGGCCAGTATCAGGAAACATCTCACCGTCAGATTACAGGAAACGAAGTAGCCGTATCAAAGCCCGGGGCTTATGCTGAAAAGGGAACCGTATATGTGTTAACAAATGATATTTCGAGTGCCACGAGTCCGCTCTTTCTGGGTAAGGATGTGGTTCTGGACCTGAATGGTTATACCCTCAAATATGCCGATGCTGACTATAAACATATTCCAAATTCGGGTTTTGAGAAGGGATCGGAAGGCTGGGATTTTTCCAAAGCACCCGGAGCAAAAGTGGTGAATACTGCAGATGTGCATGTATTTATGGGAGATAAGTTACTAAGCCTTCAGGCTGGGGATGAAATTACCTCGCCCTATGTGTATCTGCCGGTTTCGGATCGTTCCTATTTTGCCATGTGTGGTATTACAGGCAGGTATTGGCACGACATGAAGAAGTACCCCAGGGATGAAATGAAGATTAGCATATTTGTGGAAGATGAGCAGGGAAATGAAATTCGCTGTATGACTGAATACGGAGATACCACCATGCTGAGCTGTCCGGTCGAGAAAAAAATACCCAGGCTTGGGGGTGGTTTTGTGTATGCACACCTCAGTGATTTGCCGGCCGGACGATACAGGGTGCGTGTCAGGGCAGATAGCGATTGCCTGGTGGATGAGATCGATATCAGGCCGGCCATGGATGTGGGTATCAGTATCATTGATCGTACCACCCCGCTGGCTCATTATGATCATATCATCAAGGAGTCACGTCCGCCGATTATCCCGGCCTTTTATGACTATACGGAAGATTTCACGGCCGGACTGCCCCTGGCCAGTCTACCCCGGGTGGAAGGGACTGGAACCATCACCATTAAGAACGGAGTGATCGAGGGCGGTACCGCCGGAGTTCAAAGCTGGGGGATTCAATCATCAGCTGCCCATGTGAAAGTGGTCCTTGAAAATGTTAAAATTATTAGCAGCGGGATTAGTTCGGGTGCCGCAGATATATCATATGCAAAAATCGAGAATTGCCTGTTTGATGTGGATATGCCCTTCCTGATTCAGCGTCATGTGGGTATCTGTTCGGTCATTTTAAGAGGAAAGGAACCTTCCGAAATCAGCCATTCTGCATTTTACGGCGGTCAGGGTAACCTTTCGGTGAAGGGGAAAAAGGCCCTGGTTCATGACAATTTTTTTGAAAACGATCAGCGGGTTACAAATCACTATAGTATTATGGGAACCGGCGATAGTTCCAAAATATACAACAACACCTTTGAGCCCAGGCAAGGTTCTGGAATTTACGTATCCAGGTACACCGAGGTTTACAATAATATCTTCAGGATTGAAACATCGCCTCCCACCTGCGAATACGGGCGAGAGGAATACAGCACTGCAGCGATCAGGCTCGGTGATTACCATGCGAAGCCGGGTTCTCCCAAGGCCTCTGTGGGTAACCGGATTCATCATAATGACATTTCAATTATTGCCAGGAGTTATCCCGAACCGGCAGAATACACTCCCATGGCCTGGGGGATCTTTTACAGTGCGAGCGGAGGCGAAAACTATGTGTATGGGAACAAGATCCGCGTGAACAAGGTGGAAGCCGATTCAAGGGTGCGTACAGCAGCCCTTTATATTTGCGGTGGTCCGGAATATTTTGGTGGACAATTTTATGATAACGAGATCACAAGCAATGTTCCTGCAGCATGGGTGGCTTCCATGTATGGCGGGGCATCCAATTCGCATATCTATAACAATACCATCATTCCCCTGGACGATAAGCCATTCCCAACCTTCACGATGGGACATGCAGCCTGCGAGAGTTGTTATGCCAATAATGTAGTATTTAGCTCTAATGAAGTAAGGGGAGGGGAATTTAGAATCGAGGCAACTGATCAGCATCACAGCTACTCGGTTTCCTGGACACTTCGGCTGATGCTGGAGGGCGCTCAGGGAGGTCCTGTAGCTGGTGCAGCCGTTACTATTTTGGATAAAAACCGGGAGGTGGTGCTGCAGTCTACAAGCGATGAGGCTGGAATCGTTCGGACCGAATTGCCTGAGTATTCGGTTAAGGGAAGACAAAAAACCACTTCATCGCCCTACACAATGCTTGTTGGGGGGCTTGAAAAAGAGGTGAACCTGGACCGTAATAAGAGTATCACAATGACCCTTAACTCACAATGACCCTTAACTCACAATGATGCAAATGAATAAATTCGTATCCTTTTTGATCCTTGGCATCTGTTTTACAGGCTGTTCGGGCAGGCAGGAGCAAGGCCAGAAGGAAATCTCACAGCAGGCTGGCTTTCAGGATAATGTCAGGAAGGTCGAATTCCCTGTGACCGGGGAGCCCGTTCAGATTACCTCAGGACCCAAAGAGCATTTTTTTGCAAGTTACTATGGGATCAACTCATGGAGTAAAAACCAGCGCTATGCCACGGTCCTTGAAACAGATGTAAAGTTCCGGATTCCCACCGAAAATGATACGGCCACCCTGGGCCTGGTGGACATGGAAACCCTGGAATTTATTCCCATAGCCACTACCCGTGCATGGAATTTTCAGCAGGGCTGCATGGCACACTGGCTTGCCACCTCCCCCGATTCGGTGATTATTTACAACGATCTCATAGAAGGGAAGTTTGTATCTGTAATTCTGAATGTTTTTACGAAGGCCCGGAGGATTATTCCTTACCCTGTAAGCGCGGTCTCACCCAATGGGAAAGAGGCGCTTAGCATTAACTTTGCCCGGCTGAGGATTACCCGTGCCGATTATGGTTACGGGGGTTTGGGTCAGGATCCGCGAACAAGTGAGAAGTTTCCGGTGGATGACGGTTTATTTCATATCAATCTTGAAACAGGAGAATCCACCCTGCTGGTTTCTATCCAGCAGATCAGGTCGCTGCTGCCTGAAACTGATGGAAAAGCCATGGAGTACTTTAACCATACCCTGTTCAGCCGGGACGGGAGCAAGATTTTCTGGCTGGCCCGTAACCAGGATGTTTTTTGGAAAACCACCAATTCTTTTACGGTGAATACCGATGGCACGAACCTGCAGCGATGTTTTCCCGATGATTGGGGAGGATCGCACTTCGACTGGCTGGATGGAGAGCGCCTGATGGTTACGTCCAAATACCAGGCAAAGGGATATGCCCATGTCCTCTTTACAGTGGGTGAAAATAATTATAAAAGACTGGGCGGGGGAATACTGGATTATGACGGTCATGGAACTTTCTCGCCCGATGGCCGCTGGATGGTTACAGACACCTATCCGGCCGATGGTTTGCACGAACAAAAACTGCTATTGATGGACATGCAATCGGAGGCAGTGATCTCCCTGGGTCGGTTTGTTGAACCGCCTGAATTCACCAAAGGCTGGAGATGTGACCTGCATGCCCGGTGGAGTCCGGACGGAAATATGATTGGTTTTAACTCAACCTTTACAGGAAGCCGGCAAGTCTACGTTTTAGGCGGCAATTCCACCTTTGAATAGACCTAGCGAAAGATTTCGGTTAAACAATCTGAATAAGTGTTTCGACAATCCTACTGACCACGTTTGCAATCTCAATATATTCTTTTGTTTCCATAACTTCTGGAATGAAAAAATCATCAGGATACCTTACAGATACACCAAACTCTGTCAGACTCTTCAGGTCTATTTCAAAATTTGACGGATCAATTTTTTGGCATTCATCCAGTAAAAAATCCACATCATGGGTTCGAGGGAAATCCACATCATGATATACAAGAAAGGCTTTTAGATTCTTCTCAACTGATTGTTGGGCATGAAAACAGATAGTGCTGGTATAGAATTCTATTTCTTCATCAGCAAGCCTGTTTAAAACCGACAAATCTTCTTTAGCTCGGAATAGCCATTTTTTGATATGATCCTCTTTATCGCGGTTCATAGCATAATGGAATCCTTCATGACATTTCTTAAGAAATGACCAGGCAGTTTCTTTTTCCTTTCTATCTCAGACTTGCTTTGAATCAATATATCTGAACGGATTCCTTTCTTAAGCAATTCTTTTCTTATGGTTGTACGCAACGGTATTTTTTGATCTGGAAGAAAGGTATTACTTGTAACAATTAGAATATCATAGTCACTATCATCAGCGTGAGATCCTTTGGCCCTTGAACCAAACAGCATGACATCGGTGTCATCCATATAAGAATGTACTACACTTTTTATTTCAGCTAATATTTGTGAACGGTTCATAAGAAATATTCTTATTCATGCTAGTACAAATATACATGATATCTGGGACAGTGGGAAGAATAGCTCCAGGCCCTATTAACTAAGTTTTATTTTTGATATGGACTCTTTCTTACTCCTTTGAATAGACAACTTCCCCTGCAAGCATTGTTTGCTGAATGACCATCTTACCGTCGACCATGCTGAAGAGGATCAGATCGGCACGCTTTCCTTCAGCAATCTCACCCAGATCGTCCAGTCCAAATTTGCGTGCCGGATTGGTACTGCTCATTTGGATGGCATCGGCCAGACTACAACCTGTAAATTTCATCATATTACCCACACAGGCACTGATGGGGGATGCAGCTCCGGCAAGCACATTCTCGGCCGGGAATTTTACCACATTCTCAGTAAGGACCACCGTTCTTTCCCACCTTGTATATTCTCCGGGTTCCATTCCCGCCAGGTCCAGGGCATCGGAAACAATGATGGTCTTGTCGTTTCCCTTCACCTTATAGAAGGTCCTTACTTCCTCTTCATTCAGGTGAAATCCGTCCACGATCAGACAGGCCGAGATCCGGTCGTTGGCCAGCTGTGGCCACAGGGGATTGTTGTGCCGGTTAATCATGTTTGCACAACCATTCCCCAGGTGGGTGGACATGGAGGCTCCCGCATTGGCTGCATCTTCAATCTGGCGGGCATTGCCATTGTGATGGCCCAGTGAAACTTTTACACCACTGTTGGTGCAGTTTTGAATAAAGGGGATGGCGCCTTCCATCTCAGGCGCAACCGTAATCAGCTTAATCCCGTTATTCGCCGCTTTCTGAAATTCCTGGAATTCATTCCAGTCAGGTTGCCTGATATATTTTTCCAGATGAGCGCCCCGGAACCCCTTCACCGGTGAGATATAGGGTCCTTCCAGATGAAAGCCCGGAACAGAATTCCCTATCTCTTCATCATCCAGGGCCTGAGAAAGGATGGTGAAACTATTGACAATGGATTCACGATCGGCTGTTATCACCGTGGGTAGCAGAGATGTAACACCCTCTTCCCACAGGGCTTTCACGGCCTTCCTGATTTTTTCGATATCCAGATCCTGGTCGGCAAAATCAACCCCCATATAGCCGTTAATCTGGATGTCGATTAATCCGGGTGCAACATAAAACTCCGGCAGTTCAGATTCAGTCAGCCCGGATTCTGATGAAAGAGGCCTGATGGCTGTGATCTTTCCGTCTGAGATTTCAATGCTAACTGGTTTTCCGTCCAGATATGAAAGCCCGCTGACTACGGTTTTACCCTCTTCATTCAGATTTCCGGAGCCCGTTTTTTCATTCCCGCTACAGGATATAAATGCCAGGGGAATGAGCATTGTCAATAGAAAATTTCCAAATCTCATATTATAAAAGTTTAGCTATTTATACGGGTATATGAATTACGTTTTCCCACTGCTGACTGGAAACGGATTTCTCCAGGGCTTCAAGTACTGAAACGCAATTCAGAATGCTTTGATGGGATCGGGGTTCTTTGCCGGTTCTGAACATTTCCACCATATCTATGTAAGCAATTTCCGGATCACTCTCCATCACGCGGGATTTGAGTTCGGAAAGGCCATCTTCCGTCTCCGCAAAAGTTTCCCAGCCATAGGAAGCATTTTTAAAAACCAGGGTTGCAAACAGTCCATTTTTGAAGATCAGGCTTGCATTACCCTTTTTCCCCTGTCGGCTAATCTTCACCTTTTCAATGTCTTCTCCAAACATATTCATCAAAGGCTGCAAAAGATGAACCCCATAAAAGAATATTCCACCATATTCAGAATCCATATCCAGCGGACCATAACGAACAACATGGTTGATTTCCCCCATGGATTCTACCTGCTTTTTGATGTCCATGGTAGCCTTGCTGTGTGCGATGGTGCTATAGGATGTTACAGGTGTACCGTGCTTCCGCGCCAGTTCCAGGAACTCCTTTCCTTCCTGAGCCCTGTAGCAGAAAGGCTTGTCGATGAAGCTTGGGATGCCCTCCTTGATAAATGGAGTGGCCGCTTCCAGGTGGTATTTTGCATGCCGGTGATCCACAATAAGGGCGTCAATTTTACCCAGCATCTCCAAAGGGTCTTTTACGATATTGGGAATGCTTCCCTTACTGGCTGCCCTGGAGGCAAATTCATCGGTTTCGCCCCAGACATATTTTACTTCGACCCCGGGAAATTTTTTCTCAACATTGAACATCTTGCCAAAGCCGATGGTATGTGAATTTTCTGCACCGATGATCCCGATCCGGATAGGTTTAGGTTTCAGTATGGGTTCAGAAAGTATTTGGGATGCAAATGCTGTGGCTGAAGGAAAAGCAAGGGCAGAGGCAGCCGCTCCTGTACCTATAGTCTTTATAAATTTTCTTCTGGATTTCATTCGGAAACTTTTAAATATCTAATTGGTTTGATGTGTTTTTCAGAGGATGTTAGTGTTTCATCTTCGGCTCTCATCAGAGTTTCATTTCCCAACCCTTTTCATAACTTCTGGACCAGTATTTTTGAGCTTTTTTGTCATTCAGAATATGGCCATTTGTTGGATCAATTTCAAGTGAATGCCCCACGCGCTGTGCAATATTACCCAGCTGTACCAGCAAGGTGCTTTTATGTCCGGATACGATATCAGCATTGAGCTTGCTACTTCCATTGCGGATCCCGTCAAAGAAATTCCGGATATGGATGAAGTCAAGGTTTTCAGAGGGATTTACAAGGTCTGAGGTGTCGGCCATTGAAGCCTCGTTTACCTCTTTGATAATGTTATTGTCAAGGTCAAAAATCGTGTAGTTGTTCCCGCCCGGAAACAACATGCTGCCTTTCTCTCCATAGAAGATTACTCCAACTTGAGTCCCTTCGACCGTTCTTCCGTTACAGCTTCTTCCCTCCCAGGTCATTGAAAGCCCTTCCTTGAAATCGAGATTAATTACCTGGGTGTCTGGTGTCTCCCAGTCATCCTGGTAACGGTACCGTCCTCCGTTTGAACTCACCTTTACAGGATAGTCTACTTCTAAACCCCAGCGTAAAAGATCGATCATATGAGTGCCGTTATTCAGGGCCTCACCGGTTCCCCAATTCCAGAGCCAGTGCCAGTTATAGTGCACCAGGTTGTCCTTATATGCTTTCCTGGGAGCCGGACCCTGCCAGAGATCCCAATCGAGCCAGTCCGGCACTTCGGTCTCAACACCTGTACCAATGGGACCACGATTGTTTGCATACCAGCCTTTCCCAAAATAAGCTTTCCCGATTACTCCCTCCTGTAATTCCTTCATTCCCTGGATAACGACAGGGTAGGACCGGCGTTGATTCCCCAGCTGTACAGTCCTGTTAAACCTGGATGCTGCTTCAATGAGGATTTCCCCTTCATTGGGATTATGGCTGCTGGGCTTTTCAAGATAGACATCTTTCCCTGCCTGCATAGCCAGTAGTGCTGCTGGAGCATGCCAGTGATCGGGAGCTGCAATGACCATGGCATCTATATTCTTGTCCTCCAGAGATTCCCTGAAGTCACCGAATCCTTTGGTTTTTATGACCTGGAAGTCCTCCAGGCCTTTGCGGCATTTCTCAATGGCCCTGCTGTCCACATCACAAATATGAACCACATCGCAGTCCTGTTGCTGTGCAAAACTTCTTGCAAGTGCATTTCCCCTTGAATTTACACCCATCACCGAAACCATGAGTCTATCATTAGAACCGATGATGCGGCCATAACTCTTCGCACTGAATGCGGGAAGAACACCTCCGATGGATACTGCTGCTGTTGCTGCTGTTGTTTTCTTAATAAAACTTCTTCTTGATTTGGATTCCATGATCTCTGTTGTTATCGCGTTAATTTTTTAAGTACTGCAAACCATCCTCCCTGATCCGGAGCTGTAACAGTTTCGGTACTGCCACCGGTAGTAGTTGATTCCTCACCCCATTCTCCACTGTTCACACTGACCCAGTTCAGTGTAAAGGAGTAATCAAAGGATCCTAAATCAAGGTCTACAGATCCACCATCAGTGAAATAAATTATGTATTTTTCGCCTTCATCGGCCGCCAGGTAGGCTTCATCTTCTTCCCTTTCAGAAAGCAGATCCATCCGGGGTGTAAGTTCCCAAAACTTTACTAAAGTTTCAACTTTTCTTACTGCTTTGATGGAAGCCTGTGCTTTTTCATTTAAGCCGTTTCCATGGTCGGGACGGTGATGGCGTGCCGAGGCACAACCACCCATCACATTGCGGCAGAAGCGTTCAACACCATCTTGATTGGATCCGGAACCCCAGCTGGAATTCTCACCACCATAGATTTTTGTATTATTTGCCGGTCTGAGCGGGTATTTGTCTCTTTCGCTGAGGATCCATTGCAGGGTATCCCAGTGTGCCTGGTTAAAATTACGGCTGTTATTCTGAGAAACATCAATAAAAGTGTAGATATCCGGATGCTCCAATACCCCGATGCACGACTGACAGGAGTGAGGTTTAAAAAACTCATCAAACATATCTGTTAAATAGATCTCCTTGTTTTTTGCGCGGGCCACGCTATCGATATAGGCAATCCAGTATTGGCCCCATTCCGGAGGTGTGCTGGTTTCATTATCCATACAATACAAGACATTTCCATAATTCAGGGTATACGACAGCAGTTTGTCGATGTATTTTTCCTGGTAGGAACGTACAAGATCCAATTTTTTCGTATAGTTCGGCATTCCGGGGATGGAGTGAAAGAAGGGTTGTTTGTCCCTGCCGGGGTGATCGGGGTATACTGCGGCCAGCCCAGTTTCCTCCTCTGTATAATTCACATTGTTTTCGGGCTTCCAGGGACTTCCTGTCCAGAAATCTCTCGAGTAGTCAAACCTGTCCCAGATTTCAAGCTGGACAATAATATCCCTGGCGGAGGTCAATGCCAACATGTTATCGAATTTCTCCCAGTACTCCGGATTCCATTTCTCCAGGTCATATAAACCATCAGGCTGTATTAAAAAGCGCATTATATTTCCGGAGTCTCTTGCACTCAGTGTATTCCGGATGTAATTTCCACCGGCTGCCTGTAGTTCATCCAGATGTTCTTCAAGGTTTGCTATCTGAAAGAGGTTATCATCTTTCGATCCCCCCAGCAGAAGCACCGGCTCTCCTTTATATTCCCAGTACCTGGGATTTTCTGACCAGGGCCGCAGGGTGCCCTTTTGTCCTGATGTTTCTTCGCCCGGCTTATTGCCCGTGGAACAGCTGAAGAAGCTTATTGTAAAAGCAAGCATTAAATAGATTAAGAATCTTGGGCTTCTTTGTGGAATAAGCTTTCTTTTCATTTCGAGCCTTGTTTTTTTTACTTGTTAAAAGTATGTATTATATTTCTAAATCTTTAATAGTTTGTCTTCCTTGACAAAAATGGCGTTTGCAGCAAATATCAAAGTTCTATAAAAATATGAAATCAAAAAATCAAATTTTCGCAGTGCTTTTTGCTTTGCTACTAATACTTAGCGGAACAGCCCATGGTGCCGATTCTCAGTTATGGAGAAACGGGATTTCTCTTATCCCGTATCCGCAGATGGTTGCTTTGGGAGGGGAGGACTTCAGCTTTAGCGATCTAGTTGACATAC
>CAZRPW010000027.1:2186-24105 GCA_964601975.1 uncultured Bacteroides sp. | reverse complement strand
ATAGAGGAGCAAGTGATGAAGATAGATTCACTGCCGAAGTGCTTAAAGCTCAGCTTAGGGAGCAATGGGGCTTTGAAAGCCGGATCACCGATACTCCCTCCGGTGGGCGCATCGTGCTGACCAGGGATGGAGCTCCTGAAAAAGCAGGAGAGCAGGGCTACAGTCTTGAGACATCAGCTGACAGGCTGATCATCAGGGCCAATAATGCAACAGGCTTGTTTTACGGTGTGCAATCCCTCTTGCAACTTATTCAAAAAGGCCGTCAGGGACCCTATGTGAGAGGAATGTTTATAACGGACTGGCCCGAAATTTCCTGGCGTGCTGTGCATTATGACACCAAACACTTCCAGGAAAAAAAGGAATATGTAAAAGGATTCATCCGCACCCTTGCAAGCTATAAAGTAAATATGCTCATCTGGGAGTGGGAGGATAAGTTCGCATATGAGAGTCACCCCGAAATAGGCGCACCCGGTGCTTTCACCATGGAGGAGATGCAGGAGCTTACCCGCTATGCACGCAAGTATCATGTGCAGATTGTCCCCCTTGTACAGGGATTGGGTCATGTGAGTTTCATTCTCAAGCACCCGGAAAACAAGCACCTGAGAGAGATCCCTTCAAACAACTGGGGATTTTGCCCGCTCAGGGAGGGAACCTATGAACTCATGAACGATTTATTGAAGGAAGCCATCGAAGCCACTCCGGGTTCGGAATACATTCACATGGGTTGTGATGAGACTTATGTGCTGGGAAAGGGAGTGGAATGTGGCTGCCAAAAAAAGGCGGAAGAGATTGGCAAGTATGCCCTCCGCCAGATCTACATCAATCGAGTGGCTGATCAAATGAAGGCCTGGGGACGGCAGCCCATGGCCTGGGCCGGAGGATATGACAAGCATGAAAAAGCGAGGCCTACCGAAGGCCTTCTGACGCATGGGGACGGAGACCATGAAAGAAATATGGAAGCATTGTCGCAGGGTTACAGTCTTTATATCTACGATCCCAATCCGGGTATTGAACACCTCTTCCTTCCCTATTTTTACAGGGAGTCAAATTACAATTCATACGGGAATCATCTTGAAAGATCTTACAAAGCGCTTACTTCTGCTGTTCAGACAGGAGATTATCAGGGCATGATATCCACCTCATGGAACTGCTCGGGGGTGCACAACCAGCTATGGATGCTGCGTTATATAACAGCAGCGGAATACTCCTGGAGCAGCAAGGGGCCCGGACTTGAAGAATTCACCGACAAGTATTTCATCTCTTATTATGGATCCGAAAGCTCAGATGTGAAGGAGTTATTCCAGCTACTGAACATGGGTTCTTACTACTACATGGATGCATTTGAACGTAAGGTATGGCACTGGGGTGAGATCGGCAAGACCCACCTGCCGGACATGCCACGGGATGATATTGAATATGATCCCTTCTGGAATACTGAATATCATGAGATGGTTGATCGTTCAGGAAAAGAACTGCCCAAGATGGAAAGGGCACTGGAGATATGCAGGATGAACCTTGAAGCGGGAGCAAAGAATTCCTATGACTTTGAGATTATGAACGGCCTTGCAGAGCTTTTTCAGCATACGGCCCGGACCTACCTGGCACTTTCGGATCTTGAGAAATCCATCACCCGTGCTCACAGAGCCCATTTTGACGATCCTGAATCGGCGTATGCTTCACTTCAGGCTGCCGTTGTCATTGTAGAGGAAAATCTGAAAGAACGTGAAGAGGTCTTTTCCCGCATCAAAGCCACCTGGGAAAAATCCCAGTTCCCTAAAGGAATGTCAACTCCGGATAAAAAGTATGTCCACGGTCGCGATCAGCAGCGCAATTTTGCCAATCGAAGACCCGATCTATCATTCATGATTTACGATGAACAACTGCTCGGACTGGAACAATACCTGGAGGATTTGCAGGCTTATGTAAGTTGGTATCAGCATAGCTATCTGTAACCATTAAATCTGTAACGATGAACAAATTGCTATTTGCCTTTTTCCTTGTCTTTTTGGTATTCGTCAGCTCTATGGTTTCCGCACAGGGGTCCAGGGAGCGGTCTCTCACAATGGTTCCACAAAACGAAAAGTATCTATACCAGATAGGGGAGTCCGCGCTTCTTAATATTGCCGTGCTAAATCCGGGTCATGTAAAAGATCCAATCAAGATTCATTACAGCTTTAGCCTGGACGGTATCCATACCCTGGAGGGACCTAAAACCATTGAGAACTTCTATACCACGGGTCATGGGAGTCCGGACAACTGGAGAACCCAGACCTAGAATGGATACTTAACACTGCGACTCAAAAGTGATAGACTATGAATAAATTAATCATGTATGCATTGACATTGGCTTTTGCAATGTCGTGCAAGGAAGTGCCTGAAGAGCCTGACTTTATTGAGAATTTCGATGATGATGCGCTCACCTCACGTGGTTGGTACGATGAGAGCCGGATCAGTATTGCGGGTGATGCCAGGGCAGGGGATGGCTGTATTGAGTACCAATGGGACTCGGAGGCAAAGGGCATCGCTTCGGCAAGCATACGTCATCCTGTTAGTCCTGCCGATGAGGTATACCTCCGTTTTTACATGAAACTTTCTAAAGGGTGGGGGTGGACCGGTCAAAACTATCACCCGCATCTTACCCACTTCATGACTACCGAAAACTCGAAATACCATGGTCCGGCCGCGAGCCATCTCACGCTTTATGTGGAACCGGTAAATGGTAAACTGAGACTTGCAGCCACCGACATTCAGAACAAAGACATGCCCCATGGTCTCACCCAGGGTGAACTGAAGGGGGGCTATAACGGCAAACTTTACGACAGTGAGGACGTACTTTTCGATGATGACCAGTGGCACTGCATCGAAGCATATTTCAAGCTGAACACCCTTGATGTGGAGAACGACCGACCCAATCCGGATGGCATTGTCCGTGGTTGGTTTGATAATGAACTTGTTGTGGACCAAAGCGATGTGATCCTGCGATCGACCGACTTCCCGGAGATGGAGATCAACCAGTTCCTGCTGGCTCCCTACTTTGGGCCCGGGCTTCTGCCACACGCCCAGTCGCTCTGGATAGACGAGCTGGCGGTTGGAAAGAAGCGAATTGGGCCCCTGCAATAATCAATTTCATTCATTATCTTTATAATATGGATCGCTATATAAAATTGTTTGCCTATTCATTCCTTATTATTTGCGCAAGCCTTATTCTTTCATCCTGTCGCCAGTCGACTCGTCCAGGCGCAGGGGAAAAGAAGGAGAATGTAAGCGAAAAACCCATAAAATACGTGGCCTACTCGACCGATGCAGAGGCCTACTTTATGCCCAGGGATTTTGGGCAATTCCAGGGTGAGTTTACCGATCAGATCATGGAGGTTTGCCGTGAATTTGATATTCCTTTTACCTGGTTGATTGTGGTGGACAAGGAGCATACTGAAGTAAGTGCGGTGGCTACTAAGGTTTACCCCCTGCGGAAAGGGATGGATGAGTTTTCCCTCCACGCACATTTCAAGTGGTTTATTATGGATGCTCCCGACGATTTCGAATCCTATAAAATCGTTGAAAGAAGGATGGAGTGGTTGAAGGGCGCAAAACAGGAAATTGTAAATGCCGGGCTTCCCATGCCCCTGAGCTTCAGATACGGGGGTGGCGATTCAAACGATACCCTGTACTATATCGAAGATCTCATTTTTCTTCACGACGAACTGGGAATCAGAAACTACCTTTTTCAGTCAGGACGTTTGGCAGGAGTTGTGGGGATAAGCCGCACCGATCACAAGGGGAATAATGTGTGGACCATTGACGGGGGGCGTGAGCTCACCCTGCTCCCGACCTGTGTTTACCTGGATAAGGATATGGAAGAGATCATACCGGCAATCGAAAAGCGCCTGGCAAGGGCCGACTTTGCAATTATCGGGAGTCACGATTACCGGGAAGCCGTCCCGGTACATTTGAAAAAGAGTATTGAATATCTGAATACTAATTACACTGTTGAGTATGTTACTGTTGATCGCATTGGTGAGATGGTCCGCAGTGGGGAAATACAAAATATGAACCATGAATAGATTTGCAAAGACTTATTGTCCGCTCTTTTTGATTATCATAGTATCAAGCCTTGCCTGTACTGTTGAAAAACCTGCTGATATGATTATATACAATGCGAAGATACTTACAGTCGACGAGCAATTCACGAGTGCCGAAGCCCTGGCGATCAAAGGAGATAGAATTATTGCGGTGGGGACAAACCGGGAGATCAAAAAGCTGGCCGGTGAGGATAGCAGGATGATTGATGCAGCTGGCAAAACTGTGGTGCCCGGGATTATTGATGCGCATTTGCATCCCGAGATGGCTGCGCTTAGTGAAATTGAAGATGCAATACCTGATGTACACTCTATCGGTGAGCTTCTAAACTGGATAAGAATTCAAACAGAAACGAAAGCAGAAGGGGAGTGGATCATCTTTTCAAAGATGTTTTTCACCCGGCTTGCCGAATTAAGGCAGCCCCACCTGTCTGAACTTGACAGTGTGGCACCCAGGCATCCTGTATTTTTAAACGGATCCTTTGGCGGGATGATCAATTCGGCTGCCATGCGCATCTCAGGGATTAATGAGCTTACAGACCATCAGGGGGTTTTAAAATCTGAGAAGACCGGGAAACCAAGCGGTTTTATCCGGGCCTCTGCATTTTCTATGCTGCCTTTGCCCATCCGCAGAGAACTAAGCGACCAGGAGCGTGAGGAAGCCCTGCTCTCCATGTTCCATAGATACAATCAATATGGAATTACAAGTCTTTGTTCAGGCGCCGGTGGTGTTGAATCGTTCAACATGTACCAGGAGCTGGCAAGGGAAGGGAAGCTTAGCGTTCGAATTTGTCAGAATATGATCCTTCGATTTAGTTCCGGAAGCAATGCTGCTATGCTGGTGGATCAGCTGAAGGCATTTGATTTTGTGACCGGAGACGGAGATGAATGGGCCCGGGTAGGCGCTGCAAAAGTCTTCCTGGATGGAGGGATCTTAACCGGCACAGCATATATGAGGGAACCGTGGGGGGATAATGCCTGTGATATTTATGGAATCAGGGATACAAGCTACCGGGGTGTGGTGAACTTTTCTCCGGAAGAGCTTTTTACGATTGTAGCGGCTGCCAATGAGAAAGGCTGGAAATTTACTGCCCATAGCACCGGGGGCGGAGGTGTTGATCTGCTGCTGGATGTGTATGAGAGGGTAGATGCCCTGAAATCTATCCAGGATAGCAGATTCTCCATTATACATGGTAATTTCTTTAATGATATTGCCATTCAACGTATGAAAAAACTTGGGGTATATGCGGATATGCAGCCTGCCTGGTTTTATAAAGATGCCGATGCCATGAGCATCATTTTGGGAGATGAAAGAATAGAAACCTTCCACCCCTACCGGTCCATGCTGGATGCGGGGATCATTATAAACGGCGGTTCAGACCACATGGTAAAATGGGATGCCAACGCTTCCATTAATCCCTACAATCCCTTCCTGGCCATGTGGTCGGTAATTACCCGAACCACCGAGCGAAACTCGGTTATTATGCCTTCGGAAGCCATTACCCGTGAGGAAGCCCTCCGAATGTACACCATCAATAATGCCTATGCCTCCTTTGAAGAATCCATAAAGGGATCCATTGAGCCTGGGAAACTGGCTGACGTGGCCATCCTCTCGAAAAGCTTTATGGATTGCCCGGTGGATCAGATAAAGGATATTAAAGCCGAACTTACAATCGTGGGAGGAAAGGTAGTTTATGAGGCAGAGGAAAAATAAGGTGAAGCTTATTGGAAAATAAAGGTCCCGAATTTATTGAATTCGTGAAAGGTCTTGGTTGTAGCTTGCCAGGAGCTTAGCGTCTGACCCTGGTCATAATCAATCCTGTACATGTTTACCCTCCACTTTGTTCCCGGTTCAGGCGGAACCTGTGGCAAGGGTGAGAGGAGTTTGTAGGGAATGAAAAACTCTGCCTTCCATCCCTTGTCGGAGGAGCTGGTTGCATGTCGGGTTTTCCGATCCCCCTCGTAATGCCAGGGAAGCCAGCCGAAGAAGTCTCCTTTGTCATTGGGAACCATGATGGGTAATTCATAATTTAAAGGCGAAATCTCATATTCAAAATAGACGGGGAAATCCTCCCCGGTCCAGAGAAATACTTCTACCACATCTTCATGCCAAAGATCAAGGTAATCCTCCTTCATGGTGGCTGTAATGGTCTGGTCCTGGCAATCGAATAGAAAATAAATACCTGTTTCGGAGTAGAGCGCTTTGACCCTGGTTTTGTAGGTATTTGGTTTCTCTGTTCTTTGCGGAATCTGAATCCATGATGCCTGGCTCCATGAAGCATCAAGGCCTTCCCCGGTGACTTCAAAATCGGCACACCTGTTGATTTGGGCAACACGGTCCGTTGTTTTATCGTTCGCGCCTGCAAAGCAACAGCTTAGCATCAAATGGGCATAAAGAAGAAAGGTCATAAGTGCTTAGTTTACCTGTGTACATTCAATCAGCAGATGGTCTTTGAAAGAGGCTGAAAGGACTCCCACTGGTCCGGCTACAGTGCCCAGTTCTTCCTGGTTCTCATAGTCATACACCTTGTAATTCCCCTGGCCAAGGCCTCTTAATTCAATTTCTCCTTTCCACTCTTTCTGGTAGAAGGCATAATAGAAGACATCTTCCTTTTTAATTACATGCGCTTCGGGGATATCATAGATCACATCATAAAGATTCAGGTAGGTTCCCTTGCTGAGCATTTTTTCATTGTAAAGGCCAAACCACTTTTGCCAGTGCTCTTCCCTTTCTCCCGTTAGCTGCATATTCTCCGGACCCGCGGGCCATGTAAATTTTGTACCTATCACACCGCCCGGACCCATGGAAGATGCAAAATCCTGGCCCACCTTTGCTGTGTCGCTCTTATCGTTCATGTCAGCCTCCGTTCGGATGTGCTCCACATGATCGGTATAAGCCGGGGCATCTGGTCCCCACAGGGCCTTTATTACCTTCACTCTCCTCCTGGATTGTACAACGCTTGTTGGGTCGGAAGTGACAGGCTGGTCCGTGTATATAGACTGGAAGAAATCCTGGGTTGTTCCGCAGTTGCAGATCTCAGTTACCGAGTATGGTTTGATTGACTTGGATGTTTCATAGATTGCCTGGAGCATCTTTGGCAGGTCTTCATAGGACTCTTCGGGGCGCTGGTGGTGATGAGCAGGGTTAAAACAGGGAGGCACTACATAATATGCATCCAGCTTGTGTCCGTCAAATCCCCAGTCTCCTATAAATCGCGATGTTAATGTTTTCATATACTCCTGCACCTCAGGAACGCTCGGACAGAATTGATACATGTCCCTGCAGTCTCTCGGGTAATCCCCATTTTCATCCATGATCAGCCATTCAGGGTGATCCTTCATGATCTGTGCACTACCCGGATCCACCGAACCACCCCAGGACAGCATTTTTTCCGGTTGAACAGGGGTGGGCGCCCACCATATCTTCACATAAAATCCCTGGTTGTGGAGCGAATCCACAAATTCCTTTATCTGGTCTTCACCTCCCGGGAAGGTAAAATCCCTGATGTTCCAGTCCCCGTATTTATCCCACCAACGGTCATCAATCACCACCCACTTGATTCCCAGCTCCTTTAACTTGGGAAGTGTTCCGTAAATATCATCCAGGGAGAAATCGGTGAGATAACCCCAGCCACACCAGATGGCTTCATGCGCTTCGTCTGAAGGTTTCTCCTGTTTAACCCCCAAATCTGCCATGAGATCCGAATAAGTACTAAGAGGGTCGTAGAAGTCCCCCGAATGAACCATTACAACCGCCTTAAGAGATTGATAAACCTGACCGGGGTCAAGGGAATGTTTAGCCTCTTTCTTCAAAGAAATACTTACCCGACCATCAGCCTCAGACTTAACAGGCAGCGATAGCAATTGTGGTTTTGTTTCAAGATGAGCTATTGCCAGGCCCGAGTTCTGGTTCCAGAGATCCACAAGCGGAACTCCACCTCCGGTTTTTGTGTCGGGTTGAACACCCATCCAGTTCTCATGATTGAAGCCCTCATCTATTTTTATAATATAATCCATTCCCCAGGCCAGGGATGCTCCCTGGAAGGACCAGAAATCATATGGCACTGCATCGGGATTTAGCAATGCGGCATTCATCTGAAAATGCATGCTGTATTCCTTCTCAATAAGCTTTGGGGCTGCCCCCATGTTCTTGTAGGAAGCCGAGATGATTGCCACATCAGGATAGTTGTCGTACAGCTCTATTTCCAGCGTCTTGCTTATTGGTGTGCTGTCCTTGCAAAGCGCTGTTCCTGAAAGCATCATTTTTTTTCCGCCACCAAAAGCTGTCTGTACGCTTTCTACAGCGATACTTTCATAGTCCACATTGAAATCACGGAGTTCTTCACCATCAATCACAATAAAATGACTGGGCCGCTGAGGTGAATCCTGCTTGTTATCAGGATTAAAGGTGCTGCCGCTGCTCTTCTCGTATACCTGGCAGTACATCTGTTTATCGAATTTCAGTTCAATTCCGGCATTACGGAACCATATATCCCCATTTTTTTCGATTGAAAAATCTTTATGGGTCTTCTGGCATGCGCCTGTTAAAAGGAGAATGCATGCTGCTAAAATCAGATGTATAGCTTTCATTTCGTTATTTGTTTCTATAATTAGTGCTGTTTTAAGCCTTATACAATGGTAAAACTAATAAATAGCTGCTTTCAAAGTGATTATTTCCCTTCTTTTATTCTCTAAACAGGTATAAAAACCGGCATACCCGTATTTAATGCAGATTGAAAGTCAGCGGTCTTAAAGAAAAACAATCTTCTCCTGAAAAGAGATAATGGCAGCTCTGGCCATCTTCACTCATCCATTTTGTAGGAATACTGCCAGTTTCACCCGGGCCCATATCCCACTCCATTGTATAGAATGCCGTTTTCCATGGTCCCCATGGTTCAGGAGCCTCAAAAATACCAAGTCCGCCCTGGAACCTTGGACCCCGGGAAGTGCCCCTGGCAGATACAGGAATGATCTGGCACCAGATATACCTGTCCAGGCCTTTGTTGTAGGTAATTCCCGATCGGTAACATTTACCCGGATTCACAAATACGGCCTTTCTTTGCTTATAATCTTCGGTCCATTGTGCCTTGTTCCTACTGTCAGATCCTGCATAATAAGAATATGCATGCCGATCTTTCAGCTTTTGCACAGGTACCCTGACCAGCATCATCTTGTCACTGGCCTGATAGGCACTTTCCTCATCCTGGGAATAAATATATACATAGCCATCCCGGGCATTTTCATAATTTTTTCCGTAGTTCAGAAAAGTCGGGCAGCCTAAGCCTGACTCGAATTTCCAGTTGGCCCACCTCCAGGTAAGACCCTTATCATCCGACCAGGCCAGCTGGGAGTTGTCCCTGTTCCTGACCAGCATATACAGGGTGCCTTCAGCCATTAATAGTCCACTGGCTTTTGGTCCGTACTTCCCGTCTCCAACTCTTTCACCGGAGGGGCTTATTATATTTGTACCCGTAAAATCAGGCGGATTTCCGGATACCTTTGCAAGACCCAGGCTTAGTTTTATGTCCCGATAGGGAAGAAAACCCTTCCCGTCTCCATAGGCTGTGTACAATAGGTCATCCTCGGCCCATGTCACCGGCCAGTTGTCACTTCCACTGGCTTTTCTGATTACCGATTCTGCCGGGGCAAAATCTACTGAGCTTATCAGATCGCTGGGTGGATAGGGTGCTTCCACAATGGCTTCCATTACAGGATTGAACAAAAACAGTTCCATCCCCTGACGGGCACTGTCGCCTTTTGAAGTGCCATATAGCTGATCTCCAAATCTTACCACAATCAGATCAAGGGATGGGACCACCAGCAAGACCTGGTTCTGTGCACCCGCACCGGCAAATGCATCGCGGGGCAGGTATTTCCAGATCCCGGTATGGTTGCTGTACCAGCCAAGGCTTGTTTCCAGGAAGGGATTGTCGCCTTTTGGCCTGTCAGATTCAAATTCCAGGTTGTTTGTAGGCTCAAACCTTAAGGCTTCCTCCACAATGGTGGAATCGATAAGCTGCCTGCCCTGCCACTTGCCTTTGTGCAGCATCAGGCGGCCTATCCTGGCCACGGCATTGGCAGTAAAACTACCGCCGCCCCAACCCGGAACCAGTGGGAGCCCGTCAATGGTATCCGTTCGGTTATACCCAATAGACACTTCGGAGGGTTTTATGCCGATGGGGCTGTATACCCTTTCATCCAGGTAGCTGCGGATATCCTTTGTTTCGCTATCTCTTATGGCTGCGGTCACCGCATAATTCAACATGGCGATACCCGGATTGCTATACGAAAATCTTTGTCCAGGTGCACTCAATATAGGGGCCTGGTCCCGTGATACAGAAAAGGGCTCCGGATCCTGTCTCCAGAACCGGCCTTTCCATCCCGGCAGATCCATATGTAGATGGAGCCCCGAGCTACGCATTTCCTCAGCTTCCTGTTCTGAAGCTTCAGCATCTTCCATTCCCGAGGTAAAACCTGCAAGCTGCCGAATAGTTATCATTGACTTTACATAATCGTTTTTCCATTGTGGAATATACTGACAGGCGGGCTCGTCCGGATCAATCAGGCCGTCATTCATAGCCATCACTAATGACATTCCTGAGACAAGGGCTTTCGCAAGTGAGGCAGAATAATGACCGCGCACAGAATCTGCATATCCCTCTGCAAACCAGCTGCAAACAACCTGGTCATTTCGGATGATCATCAGTTTCTTTGTGCCTCTTTCAGACAGATCCTTCACCAGGGCATCCAGTTTCTCAGAGGACATACCCTGGCTTTCCGGCGAAACATAGGTCCATTCGAAAACCTCAGCCTCCAATGTGGGATATAGTTTTTTGTCCGACTTTTTACAGGAGGAAAAGGATAAAACCGCTAAAAAAACCAGAAAGGAAATTGCTTTTCGCATAGGATATAAAAATGATACGTAATGTACAGATTTAGCTAAAATAAGGAAATATAGCTTATAAAGTCAACTTTAGTAAGATATTGGGGGATTTAATCCGCGAATATCATATATTTGAAAATCACTGAATTTTGGTTTTATGAAAGCGAATAATTTTCTTCCTGTTCTTGCCCTTGGAGTTATCATTTCGCTATTATCGTTCAGCTGTACTCCTGATAATGAATCAGGAAACCAGGAATCGGCTAGCTGGGATGCAGCAGACTGGAACAGCTTCCATGAACTGGCAGTGGAAGAATCCCTCATTCCCGTCCGTCCGGGTGAATCCGGTGTTTCGCCCTTCTGGAATGGATATGCGAAACGATTTATCCATGTTCCTTCTTTTGATTTTAATGAAGTTGAAGGGGCTGTAAGATACAGGTATTCTGTTACTTCCGATGTCAGTTGCGAAATATATTCTTTTGAAGCGGATCATCCCCGCGCGCCCTTATCGCCTGTCTGGAAAGAGCTTCCCGTTGGAATTGTTTACCTCCAGGTGGAAGGGTTGGACGCAGATCAGCAGGTGATTGGTGGGGCCGGTGAGAAATTGTTTTATAAGGCTGCACCCTTTAATGGTCCCTATAACCCGCCTGCAAGTGATTACACCTCGAGTGTAATCCGGAATATGGAATCATTGCTAGAGCAGGATCATTACAGGCGCTGGAGCGAAGAAAGCACACCCAGTGACGATTACATGTTATATTGTTATCCCTCAAAAATTGTTGGAAGCATTATTCAGGCCATGTGCATGTATGCCGGTCTGACCACCAAGGACAGAGAAATGGCCATCCGGATGGCCGGGAATGCTGCCAGCTATCTGCTTAGCATCAGTTTCCCTGCAGGTTCTGCGCTTGAGTATTTTCCTCCAACTTACCAGGAGCGTAAATTAAGTACCCATGTAGCCCGGAAGAAGAAAGATCAATTAATGATGTTTTACCCTGCCCTTGTGGGTGATGCTTACCTGGATCTTTACGATATCACTGGTCTGGAAAAATACCTGCAAGCATCCGTGAGGATTGCCCAAACCTATGCGAAGACACAGTTGACTTCAGGGACCTGGCCCATGATGGTATGGATAGAAAGCGGAGAAGCTGTGGCAAAGAATCTTTGCATTCCCACCGACATCATTAATTTCCTTGACAGGCTTGATGCGGACTATGGGGAAAGCCAGTTCCGTAAAAACAGCGAAGCAGCCTTTCATTATATAATTCAAAATCCCATGAATACCTTTCATTGGGAGGCCCAATTCGAAGATATGGGCTACAGTGAAAATTACAGCAATATGGAACGGGGTAAGCCGCTTGCCTTTGCAGTCATTTTGCTGAACCATTCAGGTGAAGAACCCGGCTATGTGGCTATGGCTGAGGAATTGATCCGCTTTGCCGAAGACCAGTTTATTGTCTGGGAGCAGGCATTACCCCGGGAGTTATTCAGAATTTCCTGGAGGCCTATTCCCAGGAAAGCCAATCAAACGAGCAAATGGTTTACTCCCTGTGCCCTTGAGCAGTATGATTTTTACACACCCATCGATGCCAGTTCGGCCAGTGCCATATTTGCGTTTAAGAAAGCATACGAAATAACAGGCAAGGAACTCTACCTGGCAAAGGCCATTTCACTGGCAGATAACCTGACTGTTGCACAGGACCTGGCCGGGGGGATTTACCCCACCTATATGATGGACCTGGATGGTGAGAAACGCTTTTCAGATCCAACCCCCGGAACCAACGAATCCCGGGTATGGACCGGCTGGCTGAATTGTGCGACCATCTCATCCAAAGCCTTGCTGGAATTGAATGAACTACATTAAAATTATATCTATGTCAAAATTTCACTTTCTTTTTCTATTCCTTTTTATTCTGCCGGTAACTGTATTTGGGGCAAAAATTGCAATCATCCAGTATGAAGTGCAGGATTTGAACAAAATTGGGGTAGATGCCGACCGGATGGAAAGCTTCATCAGGGAGGCAGCTTCCCGGGGGGCTGAATTGGTGGTGAGTCCAGAAACAAGTTTTTACAGGTATGAGCCCTGGGAAAGTGAGGGTGTGACCATGCTCGATCTGGCCAATCACTATGAAGCCTTAAAGACCAGGTACTCTGAACTGGCCCTTGAGCTAAAAATTTCCCTGGTGATCGGACTCCGTGAACCCTCTGGCGATCCGGATAAGCCTGTGTATAATACCGCCCTGTTTATAGGTCCGGATGGAGCCATATTAGGAAAGCAGCATAAGGTTTTTCCATCAAATGCTGAAATGGAGTGGACCAGGGCCGGATCTGATCATTCAGTTTTTGAAACTGCATTTGGGAGGGTAGGTATGATGGTGTGTAAAACGGCCCGGACCAATTGGTGGAATAGCTTTGACAAGGGGGATAATCTTGATTTATTCATCCTGATTGCCGGGGATAAGGATGCGGCTTCATTTGATCGATTCTCATCCATATGTCTTAAATCCAGCTCTTATGGAATCATTGCCAACCAGATCTGTGGTCCCGAAGAAGATGGCAGAAAAGGGAATTCTTCCTGGGGAGCGCCCGATGGTTCAGTTGTGAATCTTGGTGGAGGTGAAGCTGTTTTTTATGTGGATTTGCCTCTTCCCATCGAGAACCTTTTCAAACCCCGGAGTGGCCAGCTTGTGGTTGATCCGCAACATCCTTCCTGGTTGGTATATAACAGGGACGAAAATGGAGACGGATTAGCTGATCCCTACTTCATGTGTGGCCCGGGTGATCCGGAAGGATTTCTTTACCGTGGAACCCGAAACCCGGATGGTACAAGGAATGGGGATCAATCTGAATTGATCGAAAAAGTCAGGGTAAATGGGGGGAATTGCCTCTACCTTATGGCTGTGAGAACCCATGGGGGAGATGCCTGGAAAGATGCCGAACAGGATCCTGTAAATTATCCGGATCAGAAACACAATCCCTGGGTGGGCCAGAACCCGGCATATGGGCTGAATACCGAGTTGCTGGACCAGTGGGAATTATGGTTTACCGAAATGGATCAAAACGGGATTACAATTTATCTTTTCATATATGATGATGCCATCAATGTAGGCGCGCAGGTAGGATGGCCCCTGGATGAGTCCGGAGAACTTCACCCGGGAGAGAGGCAGTTTATTCAGGATCTAGTAAACCGCTTTGAACATCATCATCACCTGGTATGGTGCATTATGGAGGAAGACCAGGAAATTGGAGCTGCCTGGCAGAATCATATTTCAAAAATTGCTGAAACCATACGGCTGGCAGACGACTATAATCATGTGGTGGCCACCCACCAGCTTGGAGGAAACGTGTTTTTTCACGCCGATGATCCCAATATCGACCAGTTCGCCATCCAGGGAAACTGGGAAACCGGGAATAGTCCGGACAGCATACATAACTGGCTTGTCAAAGCCTGGGAGCTTGGAGAAGGAAGGTATAGCCTGAATATGGCCGAAAACAAGGTCCATGAGTATTTGATCCAGGATGAGGACCGTAAAGGGATCAGGAGAGTGAACTGGGCAACGGCCATGGCAGGCGCCTACGTCATGGTCTATTATATGGATATCGCTGGAACGCCTGATGCTATTCTGCAGGATTTCAGACGCCTGTATCAGTTTTTTGAGTCTACCCACATCAATTACCTGGTGCCCCATGACGAACTGAAGCATGCAGGAACACAATATGTACTGGCTTTGCCCGGACACAGTTACATTGCCTACAGCGCTGAGAAATCCAAAATGCTTGGTCTTCAGGGGATGAAGGCTGGTCTTTATGATATATGCTGGTATGATTGTATAACCGGAGAAAGCTTGCAACTGGTGGATGCCCAGATTACTCAAGGGGCGAATTCGTGGAAGAAGCCTTCAGGTTTTGGGGATGAAGTGGCGCTCTATGTGACCCGGACTGACATGCAGATTGAAGAGGCGGATATCCATTCTGTAAAGCAAGGAGCCAACAAAGGTGATGTTTTAATTCCATCAAGCTTAAAAGCATCAAATATTCCCCCGGAAGCGCCGGATAAGGTGGTCAGCGTAAAGCAGGGTGTTCCTGTGGATATTCAACTCACTTATTCAGATCCTGACGGGGGACCTGGTCCTTACCATACCAGCATCCTCATTCACCCTTCATATGGAAAGTTGTCGGGGGAAGGGAATGATCAAACCTATACCCCGCTTAAGGGCTATACGGGAGAAGATATAATTACCTGGAAAGTCAATGATGGCTTGAGTGATTCTGATGTGGCGACCATACGGCTTAAAATTGAAAATTAATCCCATTTAAATTTGACTGCATGAAATCCATTACAAAAGTTCTTGCGGGATCCCTGGTCCTGTTATTCATAAGCATTTCATTATTTGCCATGGAAGAGGGTTCCGAGCTTTTCGAAGCCGGGATTTACCTGATCCCCTATCCTCAGGAACTTAGCATGGGTGGTGAAGATTTTCTTCTGGGTGAAAAGGTATCCGTGGTGCTTGACAGCAAGGCATCGGAGCAGGACCGCTTTGCTGCCTCGGAATTAGTGGCGCAACTCCAAAAAGAATGGGGCATACAGGCGGTGATCACCGATGCCGCGGCCGGACAATCCATCATCCTGACTCACAAGGGGGTTTCGAAAAAAATCTCGGGCCAGACGAAGAAGAAAGCCACGCAGGGATATGAGTTAAGCACTGAAGCCAACCAGGTGACCATCAGGGCCAATGGGGCTTCAGGCTTGTTCTATGGTACCCAGACCCTGCTTCAGATTATTAAGAAGGGGCCCCGGGGAGCTTTTATTCCCGGAATGAAAATAACGGACTGGCCCGATATTGTTGAACGGGCCTGTCACTATGATACCAAGCACCACCAGGATAAACGAGAGTATGTGGAAAGTTTCATTCGCGACCTGGCCAGGTATAAAATCAATATGCTGGTGTGGGAATGGGAAGATAAATTCGAATATCCGAGTCATCCCGAGATCGGAGCTCCGGGTGCTTTTACAATGGAGGAAATGCAGCAGATCACACGCTATGCCCAAAAATACCATGTGCAACTGGTTCCGCTGGTCCAGGGACTGGGTCATGTGAGCTATATTCTTAAATGGCCCCAGTATAGTCATCTGAGAGAAATTCCCGCATCAAACTGGGAGTTCTGCCCTCATAAAGAGGGAACGTATGAATTACTGAATGACCTGTGGATGGATGCCATCGAAGCAACTCCCGGATCACAATACATCCATATTGGTACCGATGAGTCCTATGAACTGGGCAAAGGTGTGGAATGTGGTTGCATGGCTGAGGTGGAAAGAGACGGCAAGCATTCGATGATGACTAAATTTATAAACCGTAGTGTAAAACCATTGATGAAAGAAGGCAGGATACCTATGGCCTGGAGTGCACAATATGTTCCCGGCGAAGAGATTAATCCACTCGAAGGAATGGTTTTAGATGTCTGGGCAGGTAAGGGAGAAGATTATTACGAAGTGCTGAATGATAAGAACTATGAATTATTTATATATGACCCCAATCCGGGGATAGAACCCCTGTTTCTTCCATATTTATACCGACTTAGGGGAGAAGGGGAGAATGAAAAAGAGGTTGAAAATGCACTGGAACGATCCTATGAGCCTGTTTCACAGGCTGCTGTTTCGGGTAATTTTGAAGGAATGATCAATACTTCCTGGGATGATTCCGGCCTTCACAACCAGATGTGGATGATGAGTTTTATAAACTCGGCCGAATGGTCCTGGAGCGGCGGACAACCCGGACTGGAGGAGTTCACCGACAAATTTTTTCTGAACTATTACGGAGAACAATCCACCGACATGAAGGAATTGTATCTGCTCTTGAATAAGGCAGGGTACTATTATTATAAATCATTGGAGCGAAGGGTTTGGCACTATGGCGATATCGGGAAAACCCATCTACCCGTATTACCAAGGGGCGATAACCTGGAATATGATGAATACTGGAACCGGGAGTATGCGGCAAAAGTAGAGGAGTCTTCCGAGCAGGCAAAACAAATGGAACGGGCCATGGAAATCATCCGTACCAACCAGGAGATCGGTGTCAGGAACAGCTATGACCTGGAGCTTTTTGCATCCATAACAGACCTGGTTAGCCATACCTGCCATACCTACCTGGCCCTTTCAGAACTTGAAAGAGCCATAAAGGAAGCCCATAACCAGCGCTTTCTGAGCCATGACGCTGCCTATGCATCCATGGAAAACGCTGTAAAAATCATTGATGTAAACCTGGCCGAACGGCAGAAAGTATACCAGGATCTGGTTAACATATGGGAAAAGACGAGGCTGCCCAAAGGAATGTCGACCGACGATAAGGCATATTTTCACCGTCAGGACAGGGCACGGCATTTTGCAAACCGAACGGCCGATATGAGTTACCTGATCTATGACGAAGCGTTACTCGGACTGGAGCAGTACAGGGATGATCTAATGGAATATATGGAATGGTACAGGGAACTGTATCTCTTATGAACGGGTAATTACCCTGAGTTTATTTTCTATAAGTTCCCGCGCAGCTTCAGTGGCCTTGGGGAAAACTATGCGCAGGTCAATTTCATCAGTGGCTAAAAGTTCCGACTTCAGTCTTTGCATGAAGGCGTTTTTTGTTTCGGTGGCCAGGTTGATTTTGGTGATCCCGTTTTTGATGGCCTCTACAATGGCTGCATCAGGAACCCCTGAACTGCCGTGGAGGACAAGCGGGGTCTTAACCGTCTCCCTGATCCTGCCCAGGAGTTCAATTTCCAGTTTGGGTTCTTGCTTATAAAAACCATGCGCGGTGCCAATGGATACGGCCAGCGCATCCACACCTGTTTCTTCAGTGAAACGAAGGGCTTCCCCGGGCTGTGTAAATCCTACGCCCGCGGCGGACTGTTTTTGATTCAGCTTGGCAATATAGCCCAGTTCGGCTTCCACATTGGCCCCATAGGCTTCGGCCATTCTAACCGCCTCGCGGCTTATCCTTATGTTTTCTTCAATGGGTTTCTCACTGGCATCGATCATGACCGAGTCAAAACCGGCATCGAGGCAGCGCTGAACAAGGTCCAGGTTGCCACCGTGATCCAGGTGCAGCCATCCCTCTACTCCGAATGTTTCCATGGCAGTCCTTGCCATCTTTGCGGCCATATCCAGACCTATATAATTAATGGAACTCTCTGATAGCTGCAGGATAATGGGAACCCCCATATTACGGGCTCCTCCGAGCACTGCCTGCAGGGTTTCAAGGTTGTAGAAGTTGGCAGCCAGGATGGCTTTTCTCTCCTCACGGAGTTCTTTTAGCTTATTTTGCAGATTCATGCTACAGGTCAAAATTGAATTGTTCTTTAGCTACGGTTCTTATATTCGCAGGTGAAAGGAAGGCCGAAGTTCCTCCTGCGGCCGTTGTATTAATGGCCCCGGTCAGCGCTGCAAATTCCAGGCACGCTGTGAGTGCTTTCTCCTGGGTGAATTTGCATATGAACCCCGAGTTGAAACTGTCCCCGGCACCAATGGCATCCACCACAGCCTTATTGAGAAATGCGGCCTGCGTTACAAGCTGCTCTTTGTCCCACATTACTGCACCTTTCACACCGTTTTTCACTACGACAATATTGCAAAATGGTTTTAATGCGGCCAAACCCTCTTCAATGGATTCACTTCCTGTAAATTGTGCCAATTCTGATTCATTGGGAAGAAATACGTCCACATAGGGCAGCAGTTTCTGAAGGTCCACATCCCACTTTTCAGCTGGATCCCACTGGGGATCGAAGGAAGTGGTAAGCCCCAGCTCCTTTGCCCTCATAAAGAGCGGGATGATGTCTGGTTTTAGTCCCTCCTGCAGGAAGATCGAGCTTAGGTGCATGTGAGAGGCTGACTCCAGGGTGTCGTCAGAAATGTCTCTGATATTCAGGTCGTTCATAGCCCCCGGGTAAGTGACCATGGCCCTGTCATTGTCATAATTCATGGCCACTGTCAGTCCGGTCTGGTAACGTTCTGTGGCAATGATGTTACTAATATCCACCCCCGAGGCCTCCAGGGTGGAGCAAATTTGGGAGGCAAACTGGTCTTTGCCAACTTTCCCCATATAACTAACCCTGCTGCCTAAGCGGCTCAGGTTATTTGCGAAAATGGCTGAACTACTGCCCAGGGTCACCGTCATTTCATCGGCAAGAATCTCCTTTCCCATCAGGGGAAAGCCTTTTATTTTATTGAGAATGAGGTCGATATTCAGTTCTCCGACAACCAGTACATCAAATTTTTTCATTTCCTTTAACATGAGCTGTTATTTGATCAAATCAGGTCTGTTACATTTACAAGGTTAAATGCATGGAAGTAGCGATCCATTGCCTGTCCGATACCTGTAAGTACAATATCTTCGGCCTTTATTCCCATGAGCGCCATATTGGCATATAGTCTGCTCCGGGCAGCGACTACCTCTGGATTCTCCCAGATATATCGACAACCGGTTTTAATGAGCCACAACTGCCTTTCAGGACTGAGGGCATAAAAACCTCCAACCGATACTTCTCCTTCATTCAGCCATTTTTTCCAGCGATTGGATTCAATTACGGCCTCCCATAATCGCTCTTTTAAGGCAGAGGGTTTGGCCAGTTTACCTTCACTGAATAGCCGGGCTTCCACCTCGGTAAGTTCCATGAGTCCATCATACTCCCTTTCGGTAAACTCCGGTCCGATATTCGCGGCACCCATTCCCGAAAGCGGATAGGCTTCCGGATTGTCCACACTGTCCGAGTAATGTCCTTTTATCATGCTTCCGTATGGCTTCACTGCCTTTGTAAGCTCACTGGCGACCACCGGATCAAACAAGGTAGTGTGCAGGTCTGTTCCCACTTTCCCGACCACAAAGCATGGCCAGGTATCTTCTAAACCCTGCGCTTTCAGTCCCTTTTTAAGTTGCTCCAGAAAGCTGTTAAAAATTGCCATATCTGCCAGTCCGCCATGCACCTCTTCTGTTCCCACCTCGTAGGCAATTTTATCTCTGCCTTTCTCCCTGCGGTAGTTTTCACAGTGGACGATGAGTTCAATGGTTCTTTCAGCAACCACTTCGATCGCTATGGTTTCGCCCTTTTGAAGCGTATTGTCCACAGTCGGGTCCACATGGATCAGGTCGTAACCTGCATCTATAGCCTTTTCGAAGCTCTCCTTCACACCAGCCATCGATTTTTCGTAGCTCCAATTCTCCAGCTTGTGCTTATCCTTCAGCCATGGTCCGCCGTGGTCAATGGCGATAATCACCGGTCCGGTATAATTTATTACCCTAGCCTCTTCGCGAATGGTATCTACAAACTCCTTCTGGGTAAAACCCGTGTATCCACCATCATTGTCCACCTGGTTCAGTGTGGCTGCAAATTTGATGGGTGCATTGTTTCGTTTGGCCGATTGGAGGGATGCTTTCAATACTGACAGGGAATTGGGACAGGCAGCAAAAATGGTTCTTTTTACTCCTGTTTCCTTTTCAATTCTGTTCAATTGTTCTAATATGTAATCCAGGTAGGAAAGGTCTGCCTTCCGGGCCCTTTCTCGTAATTTAATATCCATTTTCTTCTTTGTCTGTTATATTACATCCTCATCGTAAATCACTACACCCTCCACCACCCTGGAGATTGCCCCGCTCACCGAGGGGTTATCTGGTTTGAGTCCCAATTCCATAGATTTGAAAAGACCCAGCATCTGGGCAGGTAAAACTGCTACAATAGAAAGGAAGTCCTCATCAATTTTGGTGGGTAAATCGCAGCAACAGATTTCTGTATCCAGACCAATGTCTTGTACCGGACTTTCAGAAACTCCGATGAGCCTCATGGGATTTTTTCCCTTCTGCATGTCCCTGAACAGGTCCTTTTCATAACATTGCACAGATTCCTTATTTGAGAAGAGGAAAATGACAATGGTTTTCTCATCAATAACAGCTTTGGGACCGTGTCTTAGTCCAAGGAAGGTGTCATTTTTACATACTATAGTGCCATCGGTAAGTTCTTGCAACTTCAGGCTTGATTCGGTGGAAGTCCCAAATAGGGGTCCCGAGCCCAGGAAAACCGCCCTTTTAAAGTCCAGGCTTGCGATCTCTTTAAGAAGACCTGCCTTTTCATGGATCAGTTTTTTGCCAAATTTAACCAGTCGGATTACCTGCTTTTCGAGTTCATCGGCTTGGTTGATCCGTGCAAAGAGTAACCCGGTTAGCAACATACTGGTATAGGAGCTGGTCATAGCCAGGCTTTTATCGTTTGATTCGGCAGGCAGAACGATGTTAAATTTTGGATTTTCAGATTGGTAGTGGGCCAGCTGTCCTTCTTCGTCACAGGTGATTATCAGGTGGGAAACATTTTTACAGATGCGGTCGATCAGCTTTACTGCAGCCACGCTTTCCGGACTGTTGCCTGAGCGGGCAAAGGAAATAACCAGGGTACTCAGGTCCTCATCGAGATAATCTCTCGGGTGGGTCACCAGGTGGGTAGTGGGTATCGATATGGTAGTGATTCCTGTATATCGTTGAAAAGTTCCTTCCAGCGAGTATCCAATGTACGCACTGGTTCCAGCCCCGGTGAGAATTATTTTTTTACACGGTTTCAAAACCTTGTTTCGAAAGCTGTTAATCTCTTTCTTTTCGCTTATAAATTTCTGATAGGTACTTGCCCAGACTGAAGGCTGATTCCATATCTCTCGAGCTGTATGGATAGCCCCCAACTGGGTTAAATTGACCTCATTGGTGTCAAAATATTTCATTGGGATTTATTTTCGATTTATTGTATACTAACTTACGTATAATTTCGCTACAAATATATGAACTTATAAAAACTTTCTATAGCAATTAGCTTGGAAATCTTTAGAAATTATGATCCGGACTCGGAAGCCCGAGGTCCAGCGAAGGATTCCTCATTTCAGCGAAGGATTCCTCATTTCAGCGAAGGATTCCTCATTTCAGCGAAGGATTCC
>CAZRPW010000027.1:0-2086 GCA_964601975.1 uncultured Bacteroides sp. | reverse complement strand
TCAGCGAAGGATTCCTCATTTCAGCGAAGGATTCCTCATTTCAGCGAAGGATTCCTCATTTCAGCGAAGGATTCCGCATTCAAAACGGAATCATAAATAACGCTATATGGACGTTTTTTACCTGGGGATCATAAAAATCTCCAGTAGGATGCTCTTTTCGTGGGGTATTAGTGAAAGCTCTTTGAGAGCTGCCGGAATCAGAATGGTGTCACCCTTTTGAATGACCTCAGCTTCTCCTCCGGGGTAGTGAATATTCACCTTTCCTTCCATACACATGTAGATCACAAAAGAATCGATGAAGTTGTAGTCTTTATCAACCGGCTGGTCAAACTCAATGTACTGCGTGGTGAAGTAGGGACAATCTGCCACCCTGACAGAATTGTTAAGCAAGGGTTTGTAGGGTGTGAGATAGTTCTCGTGCAATTTAAAGTCCATAACTGCCAGTCCATGGTCGATGTGGAGTTCACGTGGATTTCCATCCTTATCGGTACGTCCCCAGTCATAGATACGGTAAGTCATGTCGGAGGTTTGCTGGATCTCGGCCAGTACGATTCCTGGTCCAAGTGCATGAATGCGGCCAGTGGGAATGAAAAGTATATCTCCTTTCTTGACACTTTCAAAATTCATCAGGTCCACCACCGTGTCATCCTTCAGACTTTTACGAAAGCCTTCCTTGTCTGTTTTGCGCTTAAAGCCGGCGATCAGTTTTGCATCTTTTTCGGCTTCCAGAATATACCACATTTCTGTCTTTCCAACATCTCCGTGGTGCTCTTCCGCATAAGCGTCGTCGGGATGGACCTGTATGCTCAGGTTGTCGTTAGAGTGAATGAATTTAATGAGGATCGGAAAGAAAGTGCCGTATTTCTCATAGATAGCATCGCCCACCATATCGCCCATGTAAACCTCGATGATCTCCTCCAGGCTGTTTCCCTTCAGGAATCCATTGGATACAACTGAAATATTATCTTTCACCATCGAAATTTCCCAACTTTCGCCAGTCATTTTTGGTGCGTCTTTTTTACCGTACTCTTCCCTTAGTTTCTCTCCTCCCCAGATCAATTCCTTGTAAATAGGTTTAAAACGAATGGGGTATAATGTCTTCTCCATATTGAATTTCTAAAATTAAAATGCAAAGGTAGACAGTAAATGGCAAATGGGAAATAGGAAATAGGAAATAGTAAATGGGAAATAGGAAATAGTAAATAGGAAATGGGAAATAGGAAATAGGAAATAGTAAATGGGAAATAGGAAATAGTAAATAGGAAATGGGAAATAGGAAATAGGAAATAGTAAATAGGAAATGGGAAATAGGAAATGGGAAATAGTAAATAGTAAATAGTAAATAGGAAATAGTAAATGGGAAATAGGAAATAGTAAATAGGAAATGGGAAATGGGAAATGGGAAATGGGAAATGGGAAATGGGAAGTAAGCTAGTGGTAAATAGTAAGTGGAAAATAGTAAGTAGCAAATGGTAAATGGGAAATAGCAAGTAGCAAATGGGAAATGGGAAATGGGAAGTAAGCAAGTGGAAAATAGTAAGTAGCAAGTGGTAAGTGCTTGAAGTAGGTTGACTTAAGTAGGCGTTAATTTGTTTTTTCTCTCTTATAAATATTAATATGTTGATGATGATGTGCTGTTGGTAACGGGAAATATCTTGAAAAGATATTCTCGTTTTCAATAGCATTTTAATCTTTGTAATACTCAGTAAATTAGCTGTTTAACTAATCTATAGGCTTTTCAGCCTTATGCAGGTAAATCTCCTTCTTTTTCTGTCTTTGTCTGGTGACTTCGAATCCAGTAAAGTGATGCAGGATCCAGTAAAAAGAAGCCAGATCCCAACAATTCCATCATTCTTTCATGCTCAGAAATCTATTGGCGAGCAAATTGAATATAAAATATCCAATTATTAACTTATTTAGTGCTTTAGCGGATAATTAATTACTATCGGAAACTAAAAATATCCAGAAAAACACGTATTAAGTTAATAACTTGATAATTTATACCTCATCCCGGAAAAGGAAAAGAAGCAGATGGACAAAACACAGGAATCAGTTCATAGTACTAATGGTAATTAGCAAATGGTAA
>CAZRPW010000026.1:2469-41851 GCA_964601975.1 uncultured Bacteroides sp. | reverse complement strand
AAATCTCCTCCGCTGCGGGGGTTGAACCACTTCACCCAGAATTTGCCCTTGCAGGTACTGAGGTCTATGCTTGCACTTTGTGCATAGGCCAGGTAAACCAGGTAGATTTCACCTTCTTTGGCCAGGCAGTGTACGCCCTTGTCTCCTGTGGTATTTCCTACCAGGGCATCGGCATTTTTCATGTCCTGAAAGGGGATGTTTCTCTGGAAGAAGTCCAGGGCTATTTTGGCATATTCCCAGGACTGATCCCTGCTGTGGAAGTCCTCCATAAGCAGGTCATTTTCGGGAAGCTTATACCCGAAATAGTATTCCACTCCGGCACCACCAGCCATCAGGTTGCCGTAGAGCGTCTGCTTACGTATGTCGTGCAGGTCATAGGCAATGGTTTTGGCATCGTATCCCTCATATCCGGGATCCGGGGGAACGCCTTCAGAAGCCGATCCCTGCTCATCGTTGGCCACCACCCAGGGCTTTCCTGCTTCTTCTGATGCGTTCCTCCACTTGAGCGTCTTCTCAAATACCTTATCCCAGTGATTCTGCAGGGAGGCGCCTGTCAGAAGAGATTTATCACCCAACAAAGGAGTATAGACCTTGTCCTGTTTGTTGGGGAAGGTATGAATGACAATGTTGTGAGCATAAGGCTGAAGTTCACTGATGTAGCGAACCATGTCCTGAACCTGTGCAGTGGACTGGGTATTCTCCTCTCCTATATTCCAGTTCAGGGCAAGCAGGTAGCCGTAGCGCGCAATCATTTCACGACAGTAGAGTTTCCTTTCAGGTCCGAGATCACCTCCATCCAGGCTTTCCGGCACCACGCCTTTTTTATCTGTGTTCCCCAGCACATTGTCATCCATTTCATTTTCCTGCAGTTTGAAATGCAGGTACATTCCCTTTTCCGTGGCAAAATCAAAAACCACTGCCCACTGGTCCAGCTTGGAGCAGTCATAATGCAATTTCTCATCTCTCCTTATAAAAGGCCATACATTATTGCCATCGCCACCTGCATTATAGGGTAGGAAAGAAATGGAATTGGCTCCTTTCCCCGAGAGATAAGCCACTGCACCGATCAGGCCTTTCCCTTTACCATCCTGCCATGTGGGATAGCCTTCCTGCCAATCGCCCAGATGCTTTGTATATTTTTTCAGCGGAACACTGGCCTTCATGGTGTAGGTGGCATCGAAGTCCTCAAAGGCAAGGAGGGTTTCCGGAGCATCGGCCCCGGCCTTGAGGAAATAATCTTTTGAGCCCTGAAACTGCAAATAATGCTTCCCTACGTATTCCAGTCTGCCAACTGCACGAAAATCTCTTCCTGTTTTATCGCTGACTTCCACTTCGAAGCTTCCCTTGATATCGGTATAAGCAGGAAGTGCTTCCCCGGAAAAATCCTGGGCTGCATTCTCCCCCTGCTTCATTGTAATAGTATAAGACCACGCTCCTTCTTTATCGGGCGACAAATGGGCCTTCCACTTTGTACCTGCATCGGCACTACTTTCGCCTGCATTCCCATCTGCTGCAAAATAACCCGGAACATCGTAGGAAGGAGCACCCGATTCATGGGTGAAATTCACCATCAGGTTGTAATCGGTAAAGGCATTGGGTGCCTTGTCCAACTCATGGGCAAAGGGCCCGTCCAGGGTCAGCGTTACCTTGTGCCACTGTTTGAGTTCACCGCTGATTTCCACACTGCCATCCCCATCGGGCTTTCGTATTTGCGGATCGGAAAATGTCAGCTCAGGCTCCTTCATTTTCACCTCTGGTATGGAAGCTGCCTCATCCTTTTGAACTGCCACAACCACTTTTCCTTTAGTTCGGGGTGCAAAGGCAATACCTGCCCAGCGTCCCCGGCTGAATTCCTGTCCGTCGGCCGATCCGATTTTAGCCCATACGCTAACCCGATCCCCTTTCTTAACTTCAATTCCTTCCCACAGATCGTTGTATTTGGGTCCCTCATCATAAGTGGACTCACTCATGGGTACAGTGTATTCCCCTACCTCCTGATCATTGATTTTTACTACGTACTGTGAACTTCCATCATTCTCTCCCACAGCCGCAAATACCAGGTCATAAGTCCCGTCTTCAAAGGGAAAGGCCAATGATGTTACGGCCTCCTTGTGGGTTTCAGGATTAATGGCCAGCCAGGTGCCATTCTCATAATAGTCATTGTTATTAAAAGGAAATTCGGTCGCTTTCAGAATATGTGTTCCGGGAACCGACTTCGCCAGTTTTTCAATATAGGGAAGGGGCTCAGAACTTACAACAGCTACAATGGGGAAAGGCGCTGGCAGGGTTCCGCTCTTCACTTTTACCTCTGGTCCCGGACCATCGCCAGGTTTGTAATCCCTGTCCATTGTAAAAATGAACTTATCAAATTCAAAACCATCCTCTCGCATACTGAACATGATCTCGTGCTCTCCGGCTTTTTCAATTTTCAGGAAGATCTTATAGGGTTCCCCGCAGTGAACAGCTTCTGTACGCTGCTTACTTTCCCAGCGCCAATTTTGCTTTCCTTCACACCACTGCAGTCGCTGACCACTCTCCGGCCATTCCCCGTTAAGCCCCACATGCAACCCGTTGTCTTCAGCTCCTGAACTGTGGGCCCTTACCCAAACATAGTATTTCCCAGGGGTATTGAAAAAGACCTTGTAATGTAAAATAGCTAATTTACCGGGCTGATTGCTGAAATTTATTCCACCAATCAGTTCATCCTCATGTGTTACCCGGGTATCGGGCAGAATCTCCAGGTAGGCCCCGTTGCTGGCTCCAGCCACATGCGAAGGATCATCATCGCGACCCACACTGGCCTGTTCATCTTTGCTGGTACGGTACCATTGCCTGATTTCGCTCAGGCTTTGCTTATAGAAAAATTCTGCTTCAACGGCCACGAGTCCGTTCACTTCCTCAAACACCACCTTGCTTTCAACAATGGGCTTATGAAGTTCAGTCGCATTTAACAGAGAAACAAAAAGCAATAAGAGCAATCCAGGGATAATTCTTTTCATCGGACTTATGAGTTAATTAGTGAGCGGTAATAATACACGTGCAATATAATTGATTATCATTTTTCATAGGGCTGATTTTGTACGTTTTTCATACAATACTGTACATCGTGACAAAGCAGATTAGCCTCTTCATTTTTCTAAAATAAGTAAGCTTTATAATAGATTTCGGAATGGGCACAGAGAGAAATGTTAAATTTTTATCATAATTTATTAACGTTTCGTGTAATTTTTTGTATGTTTGGTCAAATTTATGCCCCATAGCCATGAATTATAACCCATCTGAGATCACTATTCAGACTGCACCTTCTTCGCTCTCTGCCGCCAGCGGATCAGCAATGAAAACAATACTGAGAAATGACCCGGGATTGATTCTGCAGCTTCTCCTGGTTCTGCCGATTGTAACAGCCGGGGTATTATTTAACCTGAACGCCATCCAGTGGGTACTTGTAAGTTTCGTTACCCTGATTTACCTGGTAGCATGTGTAGTGCGAACCGCTGCCCTGCTCCAGATTAAAAACGATGATACGCTGAACGCGTTCCAGGTAAGCAGGATTAAGTGTATGGGAAATGCCATTCTTACAATCACGGCCGGACTCTCACTAATCACTTATCTGCTTGTATTTGTACCTGTAATTAGTCAGCTTCTTTAGCTTCATATCCTTTGCACAAGTGCAAAGGCATAAGGATTGCCCTTTCTTGCCTGTATCGTAAAATGATCCAGCACGATATTGCATTTATCGATATTCCAATAATAGACTTTAAGCGTACAATCTCTCAGATCCTGATCTTTTTTAAAAAGACTGCTTAGCCGAAATGAAAGATATGCCTTCTGCCCCTGCTTGCCTGGCGATAAATCCAGAAAATCATGAAGCTTGGCGCTTCTCCAGAATACAAGTTCTGAATCCTTCCATATCTCGCATACAATCTGCCCCTGGTTTGCAGCTTCGAAATCAAGCGCTATGTCAATAATATCATGCCTGGACGAGCTAATATCTCCAAGTGGATACTCGAATTTCGGACCCCATTCCTGTGCTGAATCAAGAGCGCAAAGGCCAAATTGCGAGGAATCCTGCACCCCGCACATGGATATATTCCAAGCTTCCTTTTCATTTTCGAAATCCATCGTATTATAAAAAACAGGATCGTAGTCCAGGCACTTCTCCGGGACAGCCCCCCCCCTGGAGAAAATATAGAACTCATAAGTGAAGCCAAAATCCCTGGCCACCAGCGTCGGGTAATACTCCTTAACAATGGGAAAATATTCAAGGGCCATCGCTCCACATATCAGATACTCGCAACCAGGCTCAGCGATAATGCTCCTGAATTCTGAAGGGTTCTTTTCCTTTTCATACAATGAAACAAACTCGGTATCCGGATTGAATTTCGTAAAATAGTGATTGACATACACAGGGTTCTCCTGAAAAACAATCCTTACATCCTCAACATCATGCTGAGCCAGAAAATCTGCTGTTTTTGCTGCATATTCTTTAAATGGCTGCTTATAAAATACATCATAATGCTGCCTGCTCCATACCAGGGTTGATATATTTGCCAGGAGTATTAAAGCGACAGCTCCCATCTTAAACCATTGAGAAGATTGCTTATAGAATGAGAAAATAAATAGCAGAAGAAAAGGGAAAGAGAAAATCAGCACCGAGTACTGTACCAGGGGTGAGACAAATTTTGAATATAAGAACCCGATTACCGGAGGAACTACAAACCATATGATGGATATGTATTGAAATTTACTGAGGGGCCAAAGCCTTTTATCAGATGTTGCAATCCCTATCAGAAAGAGTATGAATACAGCAGCATAGATGAGGACGCTGAAATGAAATATGTATTTCACATAATCAAGCAGAAAGCTATTTGGCGGAACACCCAGCCAAGACAGTCCCCCGATACCAAGCTGGTGAAAAAAAACACCCAGATGTGGCACGTACAATAAAAAAATCGCAAATAAGGCCAATATGTACCGGAGGCGCAGCTCTTTTCTTACGAAGAATAGTCCTGTCGCAGCTACCATAGCCATAAAAAGCAAGCTGAAGTGATGTGTATAGCTGCACACTGAAGCAGAGAATACAAAGCCCATCAAAACGGCCAAACTTTTCCCCTTTGTCCCAAATACTATTCGTGTCCAGAAGAGTACCATTAAGAGACAGAAAAACAATCCGAAAATATAGGGCCGCGCAATTTGGCTGTACATGACTGCAAACTGCAGACTGGAGACATAGGCCGCCACAAAAAGTGCAGTCGTGCTGTTAAACCAGGTAAGGGCAAGCTTATAGGCAAGAAGGATGGACCCCATCCCCAGCAGCAGGAATGGAAGTTTTATAATCATATCTCCTGTGCCAAAGATCCTTGACCAGTAATAGAGGAAAACCTGAACCCCTGCAGGATGTCCGTCCTCCTTCACCCCAAATTCAATCAGGTCCCTAAATGAGTTGAAATTCAGCCTGTAGTATGCACTAAGCTCATCATGGGTCATGGGAATATTTGAGAAATCATAAAAGCGTAATACTCCCCCCACTGCCACAATAAACAACAGAATAAATAAATCGGGTATTTGTTGCTTTCTGAGTTCAGTGAGCATACCAGGCTACTTTAGCAGTTTCTCAGCTACCTCAATGGCAAGGGGATACCTTCCAAAGGGGGCGCTCACCTGAATTCCGTTTACAAATGAGAGCACCTTATCCACCATGGATTGGGCTATTTCAACGCCCGCCTTCAACTGATCCTCCCGGGTCTCATATTTCCCGATATATTTAATTACAGAATCAGGCACAAATACACCGGGGACTTCGTTTTTCATAAATTCGGCATTTCTAAGACTCACCAGTGGCCAGATCCCGGCAATCAGGTAGAGTCCTTCCATATCAGCCTTATCCAAAAAAGACTGAAGCGAATCGATATCAAATACAGGTTGGGTAATCACATATTCAGCGCCTGCATCCTTCTTCATTTTCAGACGTTTAATTTCATTCTCCAGGTTTACACTATTGGGATCGACACCCACCCCGGTAAAAAAAGAGGTAGGCTCGCCAATGCGCTTCTCACCCACATCAATGCCATGATTCAGGTTATTTATAAGGTGGACCAGCCCGATGGCATCGATATCAAATACGGCAGTGGCCTGGGGATAGTCTCCAATCATTGGCGGATCCCCTGTAATCGCAAGTATATTGCGTGCTCCAAGCACAGAAGCTCCAAGCAGGTCGGACTGCATGCCCAGCAGGTTCCTGTCCCTGCAGGTATAATGAATCACCGTCTCTATTCCTACTTTCTGTTCCAGCAAAACCGACAATGCCAGTCCGGTCATCCGTGCCGAAGCCCTTGGCCCGTCGGGTATATTGATGGCATCCACCTTACTTTCCTTCAGGAGAATGGCACCTTCCAACGATTTTGAGGTATCCGTGCTTCTGGGGGGGACCATCTCAACCAGCACCACCTGCTCGCCCGAGGAGATTTTCTTTGCCAGAGCTGATTTATCCACCTGCGGCACAGGATCGGGCAAGGGCTCTTCGTTGACAGGTTTGACACCTATGTTTATGGAGTGTTGAATCCGGGTCTGCTTCATGGCCAGGGCATTGGCCATTTTTCCAATATGCTCGGGGGTTGTTCCGCAACATCCTCCCAGCATCCTTACACCCTTATCGATAAAGCGCTTCGTATACACCGAAAAATACTCCGGCGTACTGAGATAGATCATGCGGCCATCGGTATACTGGGGACGACCGGCATTGGGCATAATGCAGATGGGTTTGTCGGAAACCTGAATCATGTGCTCCACAAAATCGAGCATGGGCTTGGGTCCCACCGTACAATTCAGTCCAATCACACTGGCCTCACTCTTCAGCAGCTTTCCTGTAATATCCTCCAGATCAAGCCCGTACCTTGTTTTCCCGTCCTCTCCCACGGTCATCATGGCAACCACTGGAAGTTCACTTACACTCCTTATGGCCTTTATGGCCTGTTCCATTTCACGGATATCCTGGATGGTCTCTATAATGAAAAGATCAACACCCTCGTTATTAAGGAACGCTGCCTGCTCTTTATAGGCATCATATACCTGTTCCAGCGTGATATCCCCCCAGGGTTCAAGCTCCTCTCCCAATGGCCCCATACTTCCGGCAACATAGGCATTGTCGCCCGCTGCCTCCCTGGCAAGTTCAACTCCCCTGCTATTGATTTCCTGGATCTGGTCCTGCAGGTTATGCGATTTCAGCTTAAAACGATTGGCGCCATAGGTATTGGTCTCGATCACCCTGGCCCCTGAACGGATATACTCTTCATGAATAGACCTGATCAGCTCGGGTCTTGACAAATTCAGTTCGTCATAACACTTATCAATAAAAACTCCCTTCTCATAGATCAGGGAGCCCATGGCGCCATCCAGCAGCACCAGGTTTTCATTTAAATATTCTTGAAATGGAATCATGCCACAAAAATAGTGTTTTTAAGGCTTGATGGTTCCCTCGGCAAGATATTCCATCCGCGACTGAATCAAACGATCATTGCTGAGCTGAGGAGCAAACTTTAAGCGACTCAGATCAAAATCAATAGCAGCCGGACCATCTTTCAGGATTACCAGTGTATTCAGGATCAGCAGGACCTCAATGGCATCCTCACTCTCCTCCAGGGCCTGGATAATTACAGGTGCCGGATCCACAATCTTGTTCAGACCCAGGAATTCGGCAGCCCTGGTCCGCACCAGCAGGTTGTCGTGACCACAAAGTTCCTTTGCCCGGCTATAAAACTCACCGGCCTTTTCCCCAAAACAGGAACAGGAAATCAATCCCCAGTATAGCTCCAGTGCATCTTCAGATTCAAGGGCTGCTGAAAGTCCCTCCCTGGCATCTTCAAAGGACAGCAAACAAAGATCTGCCACATCCACCAGGCCGGCAATCACCTCCCTGTGCGCTTCCCCAAATAGTACAGGGTTCTCAAAGGCTTTCTCCCTGAGAACACTTTCAGGATAGAAGCTCAAATCGGGCATGCCCTTGACCCAGCCTGTCAGTTTTTCCCTCATCTCCCTTAACTGCTCCTGGTAGTCAGGATTACCAGCCAGGTTGCAGGTTTCGAAGGGGTCATTCTCAAGATCATAAAGCGCCTCGGGCTCCCGGTATTCAAAAAACTGGCTTTGAATCTCATCTAATTCACCCTTAAGGTACAGCTCGCGCCACTGCTGATAAGCCAGGCATTTATACCGGTAATTATTCTGCAATCCGTCAAAATTGAAAGGCTGATAATTCCGGATATACTTCAGCCTGCCCTTCCTGGCCGTTCTTACCATGTCATATTTTTCATCGAAGCGGTCGGCATAACCGAAGCTTATATCCCTTTTTTCCAGATCTTTGAGCGAAAGCTCATCACCCAGGAATGGAATCCCGTCAATTCCATCGGGCAGTGTAATCCCTGCCAGTTCGAGCAGCGTGGGACCAAAATCCACGAAGCTCACAAAACCCTCTGTCTCGGATCCTCGTTTAAGCTTCACCAGGTGTCTGAATTTTTTCGGTATCCGCACCACCAGTGGCACATGAAGTCCGGTTTCATATACATAGCCCTTGCTTCCGGGCAGGACACCGCCATGGTCGCCAAAATAAAAGACAAAGGTACTTTCCAGGAGTCCATCCTCTTGAAGCTGACTCAACACCGAGCCCACGATGGTATCTACCGAGAGTATCCTGTCACGGTAATAGGCTGAAGTAAAACGAAACAATTTTGTGTCGGGATGGTTGGGGAAGAGATGCACTGAATCGGGATCGGTAAGTGGCGTATAGGTATCCATAAGCTCCAGGGGGAAATGAAGGCAGCTCTCATGGGAAACCATATGTGACTCCTTATGAAAAAAGGCCTGTCCCACCGCCCTGTTTCTCCAGTGCGCCTTCCCGGACGATTCGTCCCAAACGCCTTCACCCTTCACATAATTATAATCCTCCTTGCTGTTATTGGTGGTGTAGTATCCGGCTTTTCTGAGGTAGGCCGGAAACATCTCCACTCCATCGGGCATGGGAACCATGCTACTTTTACGATGAAACTGTGTCCCGGTGCGGGGTCCATAGCAGGACGATATCAATGTGGAACGGGCCACACTGCATACCGGTCCGTTTGAGAATGCCCTTGTAAAAAGGATGCCATCTGCTGCCATATCCTGGATATTTGGAGTGGCAATCCCATCGGGATCAAACAGCTCCATGTAGTGTTTGGAATTATCCTCGGAAATAATCCATACAAAATTAGGCTTCTCATGATTCGTGCATCCCTGCAGCAATACAAAAACTAGCAGCACAGAGAGAAATTCCCTGGTGTATTTTTTAATTCCGACAATAATCATTGTATTGAGACGAGTTCAACTTCGATGGTACAGGACTCCCCTAAGGCTTCCTTCCCGATCCTGTACACTATCCTTTTCAGTCCGGGAATATCCTTATCGTAAGTGAGTGGCGGAGGTGAAAGATCTATAACCTTCACATCAAAGTCCATGTCTGACTTCATAATCATAGCGAGCGTTTTTCCATCCTGCCTCAATGTAAGCTGGTTCTCTTCAATCGTCACTTCAGCCTGGGTGATCATCTGCCAGCATACAGTTTCGGTTAGTTCGGAAGGAACAAGTTCATCCTTGATGATCAGGCTATTTTTCGAACGGACAAAGCTTCGGTGTGCTTTCTTAATATTTTTACCAAAGACGGGCGACAGATCAAAGGTGCAAGATGCTTCTCCTGAACGGAGATCGGTCTCAATCAACAGAGAACGTCCGTCTACAAGGTGTTCTTCACCATTTACAGTAAGGGTGCTATGCCCAAAATTATTCTTGGTGAGCAAGGTCCACCTGGGAGAGCTCTGTCCCCGTTCCCACAAGCCTTCACCCAGCAACTGTTCCAGCTGATAATAACCCTGACTTCCGGGATCCACAGACCAGCGGACACCATCCTTTTCAAAAATAAAGGAGCCTGCATCCATATTCCCGTGATTATCTCCCGCCATTCCCCCCTTGGCAGCAAGAAAAAAGGCATCGGAACAGTTCTCGCTGTCACGAATCACCGCAAGTGGTGCAAGGCCCTCTCCAAACCAGGTTTCAGGCAATTCTAGTTTTTGTGCCGGATTGCTTTCCAGCTGTGCCAGGTTCAGAAAATGGATACTAAAGAGGCGAGCACTTCGCTCCGGACGGGAATCTGATAACTCCTTTTTCAATATGCTCAGATAAGCATCCCTATCCATGCCTTCACCTGTCCGCGCAGAAAACCATGCCAGCAAACCCATATGTGTCAGACTCCGGAATCCTCCCTCACCTGCATCAAAATAATTATAATAATTCCCCGAGGGTCCGGCCAGCACCTGGCTGAACAAGGCACTCTCCTTTATTCCGGGATAATCTGTGTAGCCAAAATCTGTACCCAGCGCACTTTCAAAACCTGAAATAGCCACAGTCAGATAAGTGGTGGCATAAAACCAGTAAGAAGGACCTTCCGGGTAAATTCCATCAGGGGCATAGGGCGCAAGTGCCAGGGGAATCGTTTCAACAGCCTGGTAAAGAATGGCCGAGGCAAGCTCGGGCTCGTCTTCGAATACACTCAGCGCCGCCAGGGCAAGTCCGCCGTTACAAACCAGGTTCCAGTTATGATCCACCTCTTTCCAGAAATTATTAGCTGATGCAGCAATGCCGGGCTTAAGGGCCTTTTGAACAAGCGCCTCGCGTGCCAGGGCAAACACTTCAGGTGAGAGCCACTCCCCCGCCCAGTCAAGTCCCAATGCAACCGCTGTTGCCATCTCACCCACATCCAGGAAGTGAGAAGGGTTCCAGTCGGGAAAAGCACATACTGCACTTAGCTCCTCCTCCAGTTTTTCAAGATAGGATGCCTTCCTTTCAAAACGGTATGCCAGCGCAAGGGTGGAAATCCGCCTGACAGCCTCCCTGGAAACACCCAGCAACCTCTTACCCTGCTTATGATAGGCCAATGGTTCCAGGTCAAGCATAGACGCTGCATACAGCTCCAGTAATTGTAACCCTTTTTTTACAGACTTATCGCCCGACTTCATTTTTTCACGTACCAGGGATTCCAGTTCAGGCGTAAGAATTAACCGTGGGCTCCCACTTCGGAGATGCGCACTGATCCATTCCATACTCACAGGCTCCATAGCTCCATTCCCCGGATCACTGCCCATGTGCAGATCTGCAAAAGACAGATACTGTTCCCAGTCATAGCTTGTGATATCATGCTTTCCTGTCCGGACATGGTACCCTTGCTTGCCCACCCACCGGGGCTGGTCCACCTTTGGAGAATGTTCATCGAGCAACACATCTTCCCCATAGAGTTTGTAAACCTTAGCTGCACTCACAAGTGAAAGATATTCCCCCTCCGGATCGGCCCAGGCATCCTCCTTTGCACTGGCCACATAAACCGGCCTGGGAGCCATCAGGGCAAGCAACATGTGCTGATCGACCGGACAGGCTGCCACATTCTCTCCATAGTCATTAAATTTTTTAGCAAACCAGTGGGGGAAATAGTCAGCCATTCCACCAATCTGCTCACCGAAAGGCCTTCGGGAAAGTGCGGCACCCCCACAACCCGAATTATTGGAAACCACCATGGCAAAGCGTTCATCCTGAGCACCGGCCCAGAGGGAGGTTTTCCCAAGTCGGGAATGACCAAAGACCGCCACCCTGTCCTGGTCTACCTGCGGATCTGTTTCAAAATAGTCCATAGCCCTGGATAAGGCCCAGGCCCAGGCGCCAATTGCACCCCATGAATCGTTTGTCCTCTCGTTCGCATTTTCATCTAACAAACCCTGGATGCCATTTTCAAAAGCATCATCAAAATCGGGATCAACATCGCCATAATAAATGGTAGCCAGTCCGTATCCCCTTTCGAGGATCATCTCAACAGGCCAGCGACTGCTCCGTACTCCCCTGCTTGCCTCCGTTGCCGTATTTCCGGAAATTCCAAAATCCTCATTATTCCTCACCCAACTTTTGGTTATACTGATGTCCGGACAAGCATGTATGGTGTGATTCCCATAGAAGTTCATCCCCAAAAAAAGAGGCGCAGCTCCCTTCGATTCCGCAGGTAAAAACATAAGGATTGGAAAAATCAGCTCCTTATCCCCCTTGCTTACCTTTACTTCCACCTCTTTCATCTTTGCCTTCCCTCCCAGTGCCCTGTTGTTTTGATAAGTAACCTCGTACGAGATCTTATAGTCAGACTGCGGAACCCGGCCATAGACATGTGCCCGGAATAACTCCAGCACCTCCTCGCGCCGGAAACCCTCCCAATCATCCGTGGACTCCACAGCCCTGTTATCGCTGGAAAGCAATACATCCGGCAGAGGAGCAATTAATTGATATAGCGAATCGGAAGGTACCTGGGACTGTGCCGTGGCAAATACGGTAAGCACCAGCAGCAGGCTAAGCATCGGCTTAAGCTGCCCTGAGATTGTCTTTTTCATGAATCGTATTTTAAGCCTGTTTGTATAATTCAAGGAGCACCTCGGGTGCCCTTACAAGTTTATGGGTTTGCATATCCATGAACACCAGCACCACGGTTGCTTCGTGTGCCAGGGATCCATCCTCGTTGAATATCCGGTGATGGAATTTCATTTTTGCAGTGGGCAGATCCTTTACGGTGGTCTCAATCGTTATCAGTTCATCATATTTAATCACCTTCCTGTACCTGGACTCCACCGAATAAACGGGCATCACAATTCCCCTGTTCTCCAATTCGATATACGGAAATCCCATGTCCCGGACCATTTCTGAACGACCGATCTCATAAAATTTACCATAATTGCCATAATAAACAACCCCCATCTGGTCGGTATCCGCATATCTGACCCTATATTCTGTCCTTGCTGTAATCGCCTCCATTTACCTATTTACTATTTACCCATTTACCCATTTACCCATTTACTATTCACCATTTACCATTTACTATTTACTATTCACTAATTCCTGCCAATTTCAGCAGGAATGCATATTCCATAGCCGTCTCCTTATACCTTTCAAACCTTCCGGAGGCTCCGCCATGACCCGTATCCATATTGCAATACATCAGAAGCAGGTTGTCGTCGGTCTTCATATCCCGTAACTTCGCCACCCACTTGGCCGGCTCCCAGTACTGCACCTGGCTGTCGTGCAATCCGGTTGTTACCAGCATATTGGGATAGTCCTTTCGCTCGACCTGGTCATAAGGTGAATAGCTGAGCATGTATTTGTAGTATTCTTCCTCGTTTGGATTGCCCCACTCGTCATACTCGCCGGTTGTCAGCGGTATCTCGTCATCCAGCATGGTAGTTACAACATCCACGAAAGGAACAGCAGCAATCACTCCTTTGTAGAGTTCAGGCTGAAGGTTGATCACTGCACCCATCAGTAAGCCTCCGGCACTACCTCCCATGGCATACAGATTATCCGGGGAAGTATACTTCTCGCTGATCAGGTGTTCCGCACAGTCATTGAAATCGGTGAAAGTGTTCATTTTTTTAAGCAGCTTCCCATCCTCATACCAGGGCCGGCCGTAGATCTGGGATCCCCTTATATGGGCTATGGCAAATACAAAGCCCCGATCAAGCAGGCTCAGACGATGTGAACTGAATGTGGGATCCACTGTATGTCCATAGGATCCGTATCCGTAAAGCAGCGTCGGATTACTTCCGTCCAGCTTTATGCCTTTGCGATATACGATACTCATGGGAATCTTCTTCCCGTCATCGGCCACCGCATAAAGCCTCTTGGTTTCATAGGAGGAAGGATTAAAATCGCCCACTACCTCCTGCTGCTTAAGCAGGGTTTTTTCCTTTGTATCGAGCTGGTAATCATAAGTGGAAACCGGGGTAGTCATGGATGAGTAACCATACCTCAGAAGCTTGCTGTCAAAGTCCAGGTTGATGGATAGCCAGGCTGTATACACCTCCTCACCCATCTCCACATAATGTTCCGAACCGTCTTCCCAACGAATCACCCTCAACTGGTTCAGGCCCTCTTTCCGTTCATTTACCACCAGGTAGTCCCTGAAAATCTCGATCCCCTCCAGGAAAACATCCTCCCGGTGTGCAATCACCTCTTTCCAGTTTTCCTTTCCTCCCCTGTTAACAGAGGTTTTCATCAATCTGAAGTTCACTGCATTCAGGTTGGTAATTATATAGAAATAATCACCGAAATGGGCGATATCATATTCCAGTCCGCGTACCCTGGGCTGAACCACCCTGAATTCACCGCTGGGATTATCTGCCTCCAACACTCGATATTCACTGGTAAGGGTACTGGCACTTCCAATGATCATGTACTCTCTGGACTTTGATTTATATACGTAGGTGTTAAATGTTTCATCCTCTTCTTCATAAACCAGGATATCATTCGATGCGTCGGCTCCCATGGTATGCCTGTAAATGGCCTTGCTCCTGAGGGTTACGTCGTCCTTCCGGGTGTAGAAAATGGTGCTATTGTCAGCAGCCCATGAGGCTCCGCCAGTGGTTAAAGGAACCACATCATCCAGCATATTCCCGGTTTCCAGGTCCTTGATCATCAGCGTATAATTCCTGCGGCTTACCGTATCAATTCCCATTACAGCATAACGGTTATCGGGACTTATGCTAACCCCGCTTAAATCGTAGTAGGCATAACCTTCAGCCATTTCATTCACATCAGCAATCACTTCCTCTTCCCCATCCAGGCTGCCCTTCTTCCTGCAGTAGATGGGATACTCTTTCCCCTCGATGTAACGCACATAGTAATAATAACCATTCTCCTTATAGGGTACGCTCTCATCGGTTTGCTTAATACGGCCAATGATTTCATTGAACAGAGATTCCTGCAGATTCTCAGTTCCCTTCATCACCTCTTCCCTGTAAGCATTTTCAGCCTCCAGGTAGGCAATGACTTCGGGATTCTCCCTTTCTCGCAACCAATAATAGTTATCCACCCTGGTATCTCCATGAATGGTTAATTCTTTAGCTTTCTTCTCAGCAACGGGTGCTTCCATCTTCTCTTCTGTTTTACATGATTGATTTGCGATCAGGGCGACTGTCACCAGGATCATCGATATACTGCTTTTCATAGCTGTTGTATTTAAAGCTTGAAATTAATGAATATTCCTAAAGTATTTTGCCACATCACCTACAATCTCCAAACCGGCATGAATTCCGGTCCCCCGAAAAATCACTTTACCTTGATGATCCAACAAAACCAGATCAAGGCTGGAGACGACACTCTCCTGGATCTCCCTGTCCATGTTTCCATGCCTGGGAGCCTTAAGTGTACCTGCAATATTGCGATAAACGTTTATATGAAGGACATTTTTAGGATTGCGAAGTTGAATGTTTACAACATCATCTTTCACTTCGATATGGTCGACCTTTGAACGCTTGTAGGTGGCAAAACGGTACAGCCTGCCCTTAACCACAAGAAAAGACAAAAATCCCGGAAAAAATCCTTTCATCCATGGAATCCTTGCCAGGGATAACATAAAGGAAGCCCCGGGGTCGGTGTCGAAATGATTGGACTGAATCCAGATCCAGTCGGATGGCATTGAACTCCCCCAGTCCTTTTCTATATAACCGGTACCCTTGTCGAAATTAAGCGCTGCTCCGTTAATTTCAAGTGAGCCGGAGAGCCCGTGTTGCATGGAAACCACGCCATGGTAACACTCCATTTTGGGAGCATAACTGTACCATCCCATAATTCCCGGGGAAAGAAAGCTTACCGGAAAGGGCTGCGGGTTCTTTAAAAAGAGTTCACCTTTCACTTTAAGATCTGAAAAAGTTAAATCCAGCTTCATCTCCTTTAAGGAAAAATGATTGGGTCCAAGGTCGGTTTGAAATACTTTTCGGCTTGATTTGAAATCATTCTCAGGGTATTTCTGGTACCAGGTTTTGCCCGAGTTGGCATGGATCACCTGGATAAATGCGTGATTTTCTTCTGCATAAGAAACTCCGGGGATGAAAGACCACACCTGCTCCCCGGCATGATCTACAAGCTTATTATACCAGCCTTCGAAATACCTGGCAGGCTTCCTTTTACCCTGGTAAACCTCGGGGCGGAATAATCTTGGCAGTATTGATTTGAAGGGCATCAGGATAAAAACAGATTGTGCTTCAACTTGTTCGCTGACAAGAAGACTAAAATCCCTTCATGGAAAGCTGGATCCTTTTTCGATGCACATCAACCTCCAGCACTTTTACCTTCACATGCTGGTGAATCTTCACAATGTCGTTGGGATCTTTCACAAATCGGTCGGCCAGCTGTGAAATATGCACCAGGCCGTCCTGCTTCACACCTACATCCACAAAAGCACCGAATTTAGTGATATTTGTAACAATGCCCGGCAACTCCATACCAGGCTTCAGATCCTCCACACTGTATACCGTTTGATCGAACTCAAAGACCTCAATCTGTTCCCGTGGATCACGTCCTGGTTTCTCCAATTCCTTCTGAATATCCTTCAGGGTGGGGAGTCCCACACCGCCTTCGACATATTTCTGCAGCTCAATCTTTTTCACAAGGGCTTCGTCGTGGACCAGCTGATCGAGCTCCACATTCAAATCCGCTGCCATTTTCTCTACGATATGATAGCTTTCGGGATGTACCGCCGAGTTATCGAGGGGGTTTTTAGCTGCCGATATACGCAGGAAGCCGGCACACTGCTCAAAGGCCTTTGCCCCCATCCTGGGAACTTTCATCAGCTGCTTACGCGATTGAAAGCCCCCGATCTCCTGCCGGTAATCCACCACATTCTGCGCCAGCACCGGACCCAGTCCGGACACATAAGTAAGCAGGTGCTTACTGGCAGTGTTCAGGTTCACCCCCACCAGGTTCACACAGCTTTCCACAACCTCGTCCAGACTCTTCTTCAGGTTCCCCTGATCCACATCATGCTGGTATTGTCCGACCCCGATAGATTTGGCATCGATCTTTACCAGTTCGGCCAGCGGGTCCATGAGCCTGCGACCAATGGAAACCGCTCCGCGAACGGTTACATCATAATCGGGGAACTCGTCCCGGGCAATCTTCGAAGCCGAGTAAATTGATGCACCCGACTCGTTGACAACATAAACCTCCAACTCATGAGGGAAGCGAATCATCCGGATAAAGCGCTCGGTTTCCCTGCTGGCAGTTCCGTTCCCTATGGCAATGGCCTCAATTTTATATTGTTCCACCAGCGAAGCTACCTTCCTCGTGGCCCCGGACCTGTCTTGCTGCGGAGGATGGGGATAGATGTTGGTGTTATGCACCAGGTTCCCCTGCTCATCCAGGCAAACCAGCTTACATCCCGAACGGAAACCGGGATCCAGGGCCAGTACACGCTTCTGTCCCAGGGGCGAAGCCAGCAAAAGCTGCCTCAGGTTTTCGGCAAAAACCCTTATAGCTTCCTGGTCGGCTTTCTCCTTAAACATGGCCTTGAATTCATTTTCAATAGAAGGATGCATCAGTCTTTTATAGGAATCCTTCACGGCCTCGGCCACCTGCTGACCCACATCATAGGGGCTCTTCACAAACTGCTCATCCAGCGCTTCAATAACCCGGGGAGTATCCGGCTCCACAATCAGCTTCAGAAAGCCCTCCTGTTCTCCTCTGCGCATTGCAAGAATCCGGTGACCCGGACACTTTTTAAGTGGCTCGCTGAATTCGAAATAATCCCTGAACTTCTCAGCCTCCTCTTCTTTACCCTTCACCACTTTGGAATATATAACGGCAGATTTGTCGAAATGATAACGAACCGTTTTCCTTGCCCGGGGGTTCTCATTCACCCACTCGGCAATAATATCACGTGCGCCCTGCAGTGCTGCTTCCTCATCCTCCACTTCCTCTCCCAGGAACTCGGCAGCCCGCTTCACAATATTCATCTCCTGCTGTTTCATCAGGATCTTCGCGAGAGGCTCCAATCCCCTGTCCCTGGCCATAGTGGCCCTGGTCTTCCGCTTCGGTTTATAGGGAAGGTAAATATCCTCCAGCTCCACCGGATCAAGACACTCCTCGATCTTTCTTCTTAGTTCTGGCGTGAGCAGATCCTGCTCATCGATGGTTTTCAGGATGTATTCCTGTCTTTTCACAAGCTCCTTCAGCTTGTTCAGTTCATCCCTGATGTCGGTGATCTGCACCTCGTCCAGACTCCCCGTATGCTCCTTGCGATAACGGCTTATAAAAGGAATGGTAGCCCCTTCCTCCAACAGCTCTACTGTATTTTTCACCTGCCTCAAGGGGATATTCACCCTTTGGGAGATAATCTCTTCAAAAATGATCATATGTTATTGTTCTATGAAATCCCTAATACCAGTACCAATAGTCATCGTACTCGGATATAAAGGTAGTGAATGTATACACATCCGAAGAGTAGCCCCCGAAAAATCCGGTACCTCCCTCCACATTTGAATAGACAATCACCGGAACTGCAAGGTAATCCTCTTTGGTGCTATAGTGTTTCTGTCTCGATTTTAGGTATTTATAATAAGACTCCGATATGGAAAGCAGGCGAATATCCACCACGGCCGAGTCGGCCGACCTCAACTGGTCATGATAGAATTCCCCCTTAAAAGAGTAACTCTTTCCATCGAACAGCTTATCCGTAAATAAGACTCCGTAGGAGGTATTTTCCTCCACCACGATGTCGTCTGTTCGGATATAGGGTTGATCTGTATAGCGATGAATCTCTGTCAGGGTATACATGGAGTCTTTCTGGAAATAATTCCACTGGTTATTATACCAGCCTGAATCCCACACCTGCACCGTTGTATCCCTGTATTCGGTCCATGATCTGTCTGTCTCTGCAGTGATCATGTAAAAATTATCCACCCCCGCAGGATCCTCCAGACTGAGGTCAAACTGAAGGACATCATCATGGGAGCTATAGGAATAAGGATCACCATCATCCCTGTTAATACTTATGGTATCAAAAAGCAAAATGGGCACCACAGCCGGAATCCCTGTGCTGGCAGTAACCGATTCATAGCCAGCATTTTCAACTTCAATAGTATAATCATATCCAATGGATGGGATGAAATCGGGGGAAACAAAGCATCCATTTTCCGTATAAGCGAGTTCCTGCAACAGGGTACCATTCTGATAAAGACTTACTTTTGCGTTTTCAAGCGGCACCACCGGGGCATTGTCAAGAATGTGCCGGGTGCGGGATACCTGGACCGAAATAAGAGAATCACTGCTGATGGCTCCGTTTAAAACAATCAGTTTATCTGACTCCTCCAGTTCAATGAAAAGAACTGATTCGCAGGCCGAATTAAGGAGGGGAATCAGGAAGAATACCAGACCCCTGAATAAATTTTTATGCAAGATATTTTTCATATTCATGGCCTTCTAAAATTCAAGGGAATAAGAGATGGAGGGAATCAACATAAAGATACTCATCTGCTTCAGGGCCCGGTTCCCGTAATTGTCGTATCCAAAAAAGAGGTAGAAAGGATTCTGTCGGTTATAGGCATTGTACAGGCCCAGGCTCCAGGTAGTGGTACCCCAGTCTCTTTCCTTGTGCCAGTTCATCCCTATATCGAGCCTGTGATAGGCAGGCTCCCTGAATGCATTCTTACCCTTAAAATACTCCACTTCACTGTCGCTGAAGTAATATGAAGAAAAGGGATTATAGTCATAATACATATTAGGATTATTACCGGCCCTGCTAAAATCATAGTCAGCCGGAGCGTAACGAGAAACAGCCAGGGTGCGGGCCTTTCCTGTGCCATAGACCCAGGTTGCACTCACGTCAAAGCCTTCATTTACCCTGAACATCAGCACAATGGAAACATCGTGCCGCCTGTCGTAGGTATAGGGATAGGGCACCCCGTTGTTCAGGTTGTCAAACTGCACATCCACCCTGGAAAGGGTATACCCCACCCATCCCCGGAGTCGACCCAGGTCACGACGAGCGAGAACCTCCAGTCCGTACGAGAGCCCGGAACCACCCCTTTCGATCTTATCCTCCCAGTCCACTCCGTACTCAAAGAAACTTGAACCTTCCGAATAATCAATCAAATTATTCATGGTCTTGTAAAAACCCTCAAGCGTGAAATACCAGCTGTCGTTCAGGTTGTAGGCAAAACCGGCTGCTGTCTGATAGGAACTCTGCGGTGGTGTCCGGTCAGTAGCCGGCACCCATATATCGGTGGGTAAACCAATGGTGGCATTTGTAAGCAGGTGAATGTACTGATCCATTCGGGAAAAAGCCGCCTTAAAACTAAACTTGGGTGTAATCAGCACTCGGCCCGAAAAGCGGGGCTGAAGAGAATGGTAGAACTCATCATTTACAAAGAAGCCTGAATAATGAAGGCCAAGGTTGGCCCTTATCCTGGAACCGAGCTGGAAGTTATCCTCCGCATACAGATAGTATTCATGGGCATATATGGGATCAGTATTAAACTGGGTACTCAGGGTATCATCGGTCGATTTTAGCGTTTCCACCCCTGGAGTGAAAGTATGATAAAGATACTTTCCACCAAAACGAATGGCATGATTGGACCCGGGTCGGTAGTCAAAATCGGCCATGGCACCCCAATCCTCTATGCCTGAAGAATAATGATAACCATAACCCTGATCTTCCTTCCCATTTATTTCTGTGTTTGTCTCATCGAAAGTGTCAAACTTATAATTACTGTACACCAGCGATACATTACTGAATAACTTATTACCATAGAGATGGTTCCATCGCAGGGCAGAGGTCAGGTTGCCCCAGTAAAGTCCTGATTCGGCTTTGGCCACATAGGAAGTATCATCGTTAATCCATTTTTCCTCGTTGTTTATATACAATCGATCCCGCCCATGATAGGCGCTCAGATAGATCCGGTCCTTCTCCGAAAATTTGTGATTGATCTTGGCATTGACATCATAAAAGTAATAACCCGACATGCCTTCGACCCCGTTCTGCTTATTGATCTGCTTGATAACAGGCCGGGCCAGCACATCATAATAGGTACGGCGGCCCGAAACAATGAAAGAGGTCTTATTCTTGATGATAGGCCCCTCCAGGGTCAACTTGGATGCAATGAGTCCGATGGAGCCTGCCCCGTGAAACTCCTTCATGTTTCCCTCCTTCATCCGGATATCCACCACTGAGGAAAGCCTTCCGCCGTAATGTGCAGGGAATCCACCCTTGGTAAGGGTAATATTGGAAATTGCATCGGGATTAAAAACGGAAAACATACCAAATAGATGGTTGGCATTATAGATAGGTACTCCGTCAAGCAGGAAAAGATTCTGGTCGGGCCCGCCGCCCCTCACATAGATCCCGCTGGTTCCTTCGGTTCCGGACTGAACACCTGGCATCAGCTGTATGGTTTTTATAACATCGGCCTCACCCATAAACATGGGAATGGACTTGATTTCTTTTACCGGGATGGAGATAGAGCTCATCTGGACATCCTCCACCACATCCTGGGGCCGGTTGGTGGTGATCACTACTTCATCAATTTCAAGTGAGGGAACCAGGCTAATATTCATACTCAGGTTCGCGGCAAGCTGAAAGGTATCGCGATAGGGCGCATAACCCACATAGCTTACCTGCAGGTGTAATTCACCGGCTGGCAGAGTGAGACTGTAGAAGCCATATTCGTTGGCCGAAGTTCCCTTGCCCGAGTTGAAATCATAGATCGTGGCTCCAATCATTTTTTCACCCGAACTTCGGTCCTGAACATATCCACTGAGGGTATAATTTTGTCCGGCCACCCCCAGCGCAAAAGCAAGGAAAAGACCAAGTAGGGAGCCTAGTTTTTTTTGCATAGCAGTTTTAAAAGAAGCATGAAGTTAGTAAAAGCTTTTAGACAAAAACGCGGGCTTTTTCCATTTAGTGTTATAAAAAGCTATTTTTGTGTAAAACCGAATTATATGAGTAAACACCTTATCTCACCCTCTGTATTGACAGCTGACTTTCTGCACCTTGAAAGGGAAATCGAGATGATCAACCGCTCTGAAGCCGACCTGCTCCACCTCGATATCATGGACGGAGTCTACGTGCCCAACCTCACTTTCGGCTTTCCGATAATCCGGCAGATAAAGTCAGTCGCCAAAAAACCCCTGGATGTACACCTGATGATTATTGACCCCGATCGCTACCTGGAAGCTTACCGGGATGCCGGGGCCGACTGGCTGACGGTGCACTACGAAACCTGTCCCCACCTGCATCGCACCATCCAAAATATTACCGAACTGGGAATGAAGCCGGCTGTATCACTCAATCCCCACACCGAGGTTTCCCTGCTTGAAAATGTACTGGGCGATCTGAATATGGTGCTGATAATGACAGTTAATCCGGGTTTCGGGGGACAAAAATTCATTCCGAAATCTTACGACAAAATAAAGAAGTTGAAGAAGATGATCACCGACGGCGGGCACGATACACTGATCCAGATCGACGGAGGTGTGACCGACGAGAATATCGGCAGCCTGATTGATGTTGGCGTGGATGTATTTGTGGTGGGTAATACCATCTTCTCGGCCGATCAGCCACAGCAAATGATTACCAGGTTAAAAAACAAATAGCATGTACCAGCAAAAGAAACCCCGAAGCCCCAAAACCATATGGCTCATAAGCATTGCCCTGATAGCCATGGGGGTTATAAGTACCATTAGACTGGCAATGATCCGCCCACTTGGATACGCGCTGCTTGCCGTGGGAGGAATAGGACTGATCTGGAGCCTTTCCAAAAAAGATGGTTGGGACGACAAAAATGATCCCAATAAGCCCAAACACTTCAACTAGCACCCACTTACCCACTTACCCACTTACCCATTTACCCACTTACCCACTTACCCACTTACCATTTACTATTTCCCCTCCAGGTAATCCTTCAAATACCCATATTCCTTACCGAGTCCGCCATTCTCCGCAATGCTTGCCCTCTGCAGCATTTTCGATTCACCGGATTCCATCAATTCCGGAATCACATGCTTCACCAATGCGGCTCCAAAATCGGTGGATGCGTCGCGGGGCAATTCACCCGGCAGATTATCAACGGCCATCACAGTAATGGAATGCTGATCGAATGCGGATGACTCACTACCGCTTACAGGATCATAACCATAAAATGGTTCTGCGATCGTTGATGCCCTGATGGTACTGGCTATAGGCCCATCAATGTCACAGGAGATATCGGCAATAATGCGGATGGGAACGTTTCCCCCCATAAGATCTTTTTGTCCCAATAGCACCGGCGACCGGGGGTCCCAGAAGTGACAGGCAAGCAGCATATCGCTTCGCCTTGCATAAGGCAGAAAGCTGTTTTCGTAAAGATGCGGATTCTCCACAAAGTGTTTGAAATCAAAGGTTTCACCAAACCTGTTTTTAGTGTAGTGCCAGGGATCAAGTCTTGTGAAAACGGGCTCCTTTGAAATACTGGCCAGGAAAGTTTCAGGTTCTACCTGCCTGATCCCCGCGGCTTTTAAAATTTCAAGGGCTCCTCCTGCCACCCTTCCGCCACCGGTAACGGCGATACGGGTCTTTCCAATATCTATTCCTGCAAGGTGGGATTTCAATTCTTCAATATCCCTGCATTCACTGGCCCTGGGAAGGTCGAACTTCCCTGTACGCAGCCCAAGTCCCCTTAGCCCGTTATAGGCACCCACTACACCAGCCCACTTCCCGAAAGCAACCACCCTTACCCCCTTAGATTCGGTAAGGTATTCATAATCAATCAGGCGGATACTCTTCTCAACCACCGCCTGCAAAAGAGGCCGGTTATAAGGCTGTTGCTTTGCCGTATGGGAGAAAAAAAGATAGGTCTTGCCTTCGATCAGGGCTTCGATCTTCACCTCTTTCACACCCATCAGCACATCGCAGTCCGACAGATCTTCCTTCAATGGAATCCCTGCTTCTTCGTACTCCTTGTCGCTGAAACAGCGATCCTCCGAGGCCTGCACAAATATGCTTAGCCCGGGATAAACTTGCAACAGCTGCCTGCACTGTTCAGGGCTCAGAGGCACTCTTCTGTCGGGTGGATTCTTGGTCTCACGGATCACACCCAGTATCAAATTTTTCATCCCTGCTAAGATAATAAAAACCTACCCGATCCAAGACTTAAAATTCTGGTCAAGAGTGACCAGAGAAGCATAGCTCTGCTCCATTGGCAATTCGGACGAAGGCAATCCCAGCTGCTTCAGACAGGAAACGAATCCCTCATTCATCATCTGGCCCGCCTGAAGGGGAAACTCGAAAAGCTCAGGCTTGTCCTTCAACTTGCCTGTCCCTTCAAAATCTTTTTGACAGGATCGCAACGACCAGGAGAGATAGATGCGACAGGCCATGGGTCTGGCCTCATATACCGAGCAGGAATTATCCTCTAAAAACGGACAGGCAGATTTGATGGTTTGTTGCTCCTCCAGGGACTTATTCAGCGTAAGCAGAGACTTCTCTCGAGCACGCTCAATAAATCCCTGCTGCTTGTCCGGAAGGCTCAATTCAACAAAGCTCTTCAAATAAAGCATCTCATGTGTAAGGGCAAACACTGGTTGGTGACAGCAAAAGGCGCAGCCTTTCTTGCAATCAGCAGGCTTTCCATCGCTTCCTGCTCTCTGAAGAAAGGCCTCCAGCAAACCATCTACAGACTCATACATGGCCCTGATTGCAGCCTTCAGATTTTCAACACTCACTTTCCCGGCAAGATGCTGATTGGCAAGTCTGAAACCGTCGCGATAAAAGATCTTTCTGATCTCCTTCTTGTCCATGCTATTGAATGGGGAAGGCTATGACAGTCTTCCAGTTTTCCGGATTTGGATCTTCCTGGGCACTTACCTGGTAAAACTCAAAGGCTTCACCTGACACTTCTAAGCCCTTGTCTTCAATGTATTTTGACAAAAGCGAATAGGACTCCATGAATTTATCATACGGACCGGTATGAAGGGCCCTGAGCACTTTCATCTCGGGATAGCTCACTGCTTCCACCTTGCCGGCAGTTTTACCGGCAGACTTGACCTGGACACCGGGCAGATAGTTGGACATTCCCGTGGCCTCATCATAATCGAGGTAGTGAACGAAGGCCGGACCTGAAAATTCAAGTTGCTGCTTCCCGGCTTCCGAAAAAATTAGCCCGTAATATTCGCCAAGCACCGCTCCCATTTCCTCCATGGTTCCTGATGCCTTAGCCACCATCGCTTCAAAAGCAGGCTGCATCTCAATAGAAATCGGGCCCAGGCAGCTTGCTTTTGCCGGTGGATTTGACTCCATCAGCTCCTTCAACTGGGAAAGTCCGGTTTCAAAACTTTGTGTCAGAAACATTTTCCCAAAGATCATCCCCAGTCTGCCGAAAGGATACTTGGTCTCCTGGGTAAACGACCAGACCACGCTGGTACCACCATCCACCTGTTCAAAGGTCCACTCCACCGTTGCTGGCGATTCCACATCTCCAAACCAAAGGTGAGATTCTATATATTCATTTTCCACTACCGATATCACCTCCATTCTACCTGTTCCAACAGCCACTCCTTGCCAGGAATAGCTCGAACCCACATAAGCTTGCTTTGATTCAATTTTAGCTACCGCTGTACTGTCAGCACTCAACCATGGATCCCAAAGATCCCTGCCTTCAAATGAGGCCACAGAGGGGAAAATCTGCTCAGGTTGAAGAGCAATCTCAGTGCTCGCTTTTACAACTGCTGGTGAAGGAGCAAAAAGGGGTACAATCAAAATGGCCGCCACCAGAACACCCACAATGATTCCAATAATTTTTAACGCTTTCATGTTTTCAATGGTTTAGTAAAAAAAATACAACACGTAAATCTATGAAAGGGTTCAATGCGTGTCAATAGCTGGCAATTTTTGCTTTCAGTTCCCGGATTCCAGACTGTATATCCACTGAAAATGAAGTGGAGTCCTTTTCCACAAACTCCAAAAGGACCAGGGATTTTTCATAGTACTCCCGGGCGTCCCCCTTATCCCCTCTGGCTGCACGCAACTCGGCTTCGGCATTGAACAGTTCAGACAGGACTTTTAAATGCCCCTGTGTATAATTGTGTTCTTCCATCAAATTCTCGCTGATGTTGTCCCTGGGGAGTTTCCTGAAGAAGGCCGCATCCTCTTTCAGGAAATCCATATAGGCGCGGTCAAGAACCCGGGAGGCCTGTTGGAGGTCTCCCTTTTTTATGAGGCCAAGCATGCCGGCAATCATCTCGGCCAGCATTTCCATCATTCTTAAAATATAGTCTTTCTGGTACATAGTTTGTCAGTTTGCACAATCAAGTTAGGAAATTCAGTGGAACCCGGCTTACTCATTCCTTAGCACATCCACCGGGTTGCGATTGGCCGCACGGAGGGTAATAAGGGCAGTACTTAGCACGGCACTTAAAAGAATTATCAGTCCCCCGAGCGGCGCAATCCACCACGAAAAAGTGGTTTGGGTGGCAAAGTTCTGTAGCCAGAGCCGGGTCAGCCAAAGGGTGACGGGAACAGCAATTACCACGGCGATCATGACCCAGGCAAAGAGTTGTTTTCCAAGCAGGAAAGCAATTTGCCAGCGCAGTGCACCATTCACCTTCCGTATGCCGATCTCCTTCATCCGCCTGCGATTCAACAGCGCCACCAGTCCGAACAGACCAATATTGGCAATTACGATGCTCAGTCCCGTGAACAGCCCCAGCAGTTTGCTCTGATTGATATCATCCTGGTACATGGCCTCAACACTCTGGTCCATGAAGCTTGCTTCGAAAGGAATGTGCTCGAAAAAGTTTTCGTAGGTTTCCTGAACATAGCTCATTGCAGCTTTTATATCCCCGGTATTCAGTTTCACATTCATGTAGCCACGGTTTTCGACTCCGGAAATAAACAGGATCGGTTTTGTATAATCGTGCAGGGAGTTGTACTTACCACTTTTCAGAACACCCAGGATCTCAATATTGCGGATTAATTTTCCGGCCAGGCTGTCACCCATCCCAAAAAAGTCGATACAGGCCTCGTTCAGGATCACCCCGCCAAATTCTTCCTCTTGCCTGAAGTTTCGCCCCTCCTTCAGTTCCATCTGCATCAGGGGGAAATAATCTGCATCAACGGTCATCAGGGATATAATTTTTGAGGCATCCTCTCCGTCCACGTTCATCTTGAAGTGGGAGGTCCCCAGAACCTCGCCCGGAATATTGCTCGAATAGGCTGCAGCACTGACCATTGGACTTCTTTTTAACTCTTCTTTGAAAGAAAGGATATTCTCCAGAGGCAATCCTTCGGCATGCAATTTTACCTGCACAACCTGGTCGGTATTATACCCCACATCGGCCCTGAGCAGGAGCTGTACCTGGCGACTTATAAAAACGGAGGAAATCACCAGGATCACCGAGAAAGTAAACTGGATAATGATGCTGCTCTTCCCTAAGCTCCCTGGCCGCTTACCGAGCTCCCCCTCGCCCCTGAGCAGGTTTATCGGTTGCCGGTAAACCCGGGAAATCACTGAAAGCAGGAAGGCAATCATAAGCGATCCGATTACCACCAGGACAAGCAACAAAAAACTGCCCGTATGAAATCCCGAACTCAGCAGGGCCCCATTAAGCAGATTTTTAAAGCTTACTTCAAGTCCGGAAAGGATGAACCAGGCCAGGGCCACAGCACTTATAATTATAATCAGGGACTCTGTGATGAGCAGCTGATAGAGATGGGTGCGGGATGCCCCATTAATCTTGAACACTCCCAGGCTCCGGGTACGGGCCGCCATGGATGCCGACAGCAGGTTGCTGTAATTGAGCAGGGCGATAAGCAGGATGAACACCCCGGCCACCATCAGCAGGTAACTGTAACTCCGGTTTCCCTTGGGCATATCATAAGAATAATGCGGAGTGAAGTGAAGGTCGGGCAGCGGGGTCAGGATCAATTTAAACTTAGCCTGGAGGAAGTTCCCAAATTCGGCCATGTATTTCTCATAGAAATCCGGGAATACCGCTTCGACCTCTTCGATGTTATTGTGCTCACCCAGCAGGATGAAGTGGTAGGCAAAAGGTCTCCAGTAATTCTCCGAGTCCTTCCCTGAGATAAGCTCGTGCATCTCGGGCCTGAAGGTGTCCCAGGAAATCAGCATATGCATTTTGTGGTGCACATTATCAGGCAGGTCCTTTGTAACCCCCCTGATTTCAAACTCCTGCCCGTTGTTGATTTTAAGGCTTTCACCCAGCACATTGCGCTTCCCGAAATATTTTTGGGCGATGCTTTCAGAAATCACCACCTGGTTTGCTGCCACCAGGGCATCTTTGGGAGTTCCATAAAGGAAGTGCAGGGGAAAAACCGCGAACACTGTGGAGTCGGCATAGTAAACCTGTTCTTCGTAGCTTATCTGCTCTCCCCGGGTAATGATGCACTTCTCCTGAAAGGGCACCAGCCTGCACATGTTCTCAATAGCCGCGATCTCCTCCTTCATTGCCGGACCAAGCCGGGGTCCAAGCAAACCATGGATATTCTCATTAGAGGGAAGATCAATTTCCCCACTTAGCCTGTACACCCGATCCCAGGTTTCGACATGTTTATCATACCCCCTCTGGTAGCTCACATGCGAATATATAAGGAAGACACAGGAAAAGGCAAGGGTAAATCCAAGGAGACTCAAAACTGAATATGAAGGCTGCCTTGTAAGGAATTTTAAAGCTATTGTAATGTATGTACGTATCATTGTTAGTGCTTTGATCTGTTTATGAATCAAATCTGGATCTCACCGTCAAACATCCTGATGATGCGGTGGGCAAAGCTGGAATCCTTTTGGGAGTGGGTCACCATGACAATGGTTCCGCCTTCCCTGTTGTGCCCGGCCAGAAGTTCCATCATCCTTTGCCCGTTTCTCGAATCCAGGTTCCCGGTGGGTTCATCGGCCAGCAGCAGTTGCGGCTTATTCACAATGGCCCGGGCAAAGGCAATTCTTTGCTGTTGTCCCCCGGACAGTTTCTGGGGATAATGCTTTGCACGGTGACTCATTTTGAGTCTGTCAAGAACCTCCATCGTTCTTTCCCTGCGCTCTCTTCGTTTCACACCTGCAAATACAAGAGGGAGTTCCACGTTTTCTATAACGTTCAATTCATCCACCAGGTTGAAATTTTGAAAAATGAATCCCATGTTCCCCCTGCGGATACGGGTGTATGGGTTCTCAGAGAGTCCGTTTACCCTTTTCCCCTCCAGTAATAAGTCGCCCGAAGTCGGCCTGTCGATCAGTCCCAGCAGGTTCAGCAGGGTCGTTTTCCCACATCCGGAAGGTCCCATAACCGCAACAAATTCACCCTTTTCAATCTCCAGGGTAGCCGATTTCACAGCCCGGGTCTCCACTTCCTCTGTAAAGAAGCTCTTACTTAGTTCCTTTGTTTGTATAAGCATGGTTCCTGACAATTTATTAAACCTTTCCGGTTTGTATTATATTATGTTCCAATCCTGTGCCATCATGCATAAATCACTGTTTACATGCAGATTGATCCGAGGAAACAACATCGGGATTGTCCATGAATTGGACAAGTATATGTCAAATAATTGGACACTTAATTGCTTTTACTAATTCGCAGCCGTAGTTTTACAAATATGATCCGGGCCAACATACTGGTGGTGGATGACCACAAAAACATCCTTACGGCAATGGACCTGCTCCTCTCAAGGGAGTTCACGGGGGTAAAGTGCCTCAGTAAACCCGGAATGATACTTTCTGAATTAAGGAAGGAGCACTATAGCGCAGTACTGCTGGATATGAATTATACGGCTGGACAAAAAACCGGGAATGAAGGTTTATTCTGGCTTAGAGAACTGGTTAAATTCGACCCGGAACTTTCCGTAGTGATGATCACCGGTTATGGCGACATCGAACTGGCTGTTACGGCCCTGAAGGAGGGTGCCATCGATTTTGTCCTGAAACCCTGGGATAATCAGAAACTGCTGGCTACCATGCTTGCCGCTGTAAAACTGACCCACTCCCGAAGAGAGGTAAACAACCTTCAGCGGGAAACTGAATCGCTAAAGGCGGGACTGGCTGGAAAGCCGGTAAACATAATCGGGCAATCGAGGGCCATGAAGGAGCTGTTGAAGATTGTAAGCAAAGTAGCAGGTACCGATGCAAATGTGCTGATCACCGGCGAGAACGGAACCGGGAAGCAGTTGGTGGCAGAAGAAATTCACAGGCAATCGGAAAGGGCGTCAAAAATCCTGGTTCCTGTCGACCTTGGGGCAGTACCCGACAGCCTTTTTGAAAGCGAACTCTTTGGGCACGTGAAAGGAGCATTCACCGATGCACAGACCGATCGCTGCGGGAAGGTTGAAGCAGCCCACGGAGGAACCCTCTTCTTTGACGAGATCGGTAACCTCTCCCTGCCCTTCCAGTCCAAACTGCTCAGTGTACTCCAGAACAGAAGCATTACCCGACTGGGAAGCAGCGAAACAATCCCCATTGACATCCGCCTGGTCTGCGCCACCAATATGGACCTGGATGCCATGGTGAAAGAAGGCAGCTTTCGAATGGACCTGCTCTACAGGATCAATACCATCCAGGTGGAGCTTCCCCCCCTGCGGGAAAGAGAGGGCGACATTTTACTGCTGGCCTCCTGGTTTCTCCAGTTATTTTCACAACGCTACAGGAAAGCGGGAATGAAGATGGATGAGAGTGCCGAAACCGCATTAAAAAACTGGAGATGGCCAGGAAATGTAAGGGAGTTACAGCACTGCATAGAACGGGCCGTCATCCTGGCCGAAGGAAAAAGTATTACTGCAGGTGATTTTCAATTCAACCCGGGCAGCGTTTCCCCCGCCACATCCTTTGAGGGGAGCATGGATGAGGTTGAAAGCCGCCTGATCAGCTATGCCATCCAAAAACAAAACGGGAATCTGAGTGCGGTGGCTTCCCGGCTTGGAATATCCCGACAGACCCTCTACAACAAAATGAAGAAATATGGGCTTTAAAAGGGAAAACACAGGCATGCTGCTGCTCACCATCGGGGTGACAGGAATTTCAATCTGCCTGGGCTGGGCCCTGGCAAACCAGCGTTTCCACTTTGCCATCATCCTGCTTGCCCTGGTCCTGATCCTGCTTGTACTGTTATACCGCAGACTTACACATACCAACAGGGAGGTCCTCTTTTTCTTCAAGGCCCTGCAAAATGACGACAGCTCCATTTTGTACAAGGCCCCCCACAGAAGCAAACTGATTGATGAGCTGAATGCTTACATGAACCAGCTAAACCGCAATTTCAGTGAGATGAAGGTGGACCAGGAACTGAGGGAGCAATACTTCAGCCAGATCCTGGAAAACCTCTCCGGTGGCATCCTGGTTCTCACAAAAACCGGACATGTGAATCACATCAACCAGCAGGCCCTACATCTTTTTAACCTGGCCCAGCTGAGCCATGTGAAAGCACTGAAGGAAGTTGATCAGAAACTATTCAAAGTGATTGAAGACATGAAGCCCGGAACGAAAAGCGAATTCAGGCTGCAGCATAAAGAGAGCGGGATAAAAAAGGCCATGGGACTGCAATGTACCGGGATCAACCTGAGGGGAGAAGATGTAAGAATCATCACATTGCAGGATTTGTCGACGGAGATGGAACAGAAGGAAATCGACGACTGGATCAGGCTGATCCGGGTGATGAGCCACGAAATCATGAACTCCCTGGCCCCCATCACCTCCATTTCCACCACTCTGAAGGAGCTTTGGAATGAAGAGGAGTCGCACGAAACAGGGGCCGGTCAGAAGGTTCTTCAGACCATCAAGGGTCTGGATGCCATTGCCGAACAGAGCGAAGGGCTCACTACCTTTTTCGAATCCTACCGGGTGCTATCCAGAATCCCCGACCCGGCGAAAAAGGACTTCCCGGTTTGTGCAATGTTCGATAAACTGGAAACCCTGGTGATCCATAATGATGAGAACCGAGGTATAAAATTCTCCTTTCATTGCACCGACCCCGCAATGATCCTTCATGCAGATGAGCAGATGCTTACCCAGGTAATACTGAACCTGGTTAAAAACGCAGTCCAGGCACTTGAAGTATCGGCGGATCCGCTCATAGAAATAAGTGCGACCCGCACCGAAACTGAGACCATGCTTAGCGTCAGAGATAACGGACCCGGGATCCCTAAGGAAATCGCTGAGGATATCTTCCTGCCTTTTTTTACCACCCACGAAAAGGGTACCGGAGTAGGTCTCAGCTACAGCCGGCAGGTCATGAACCTGCACGGCGGACAAATCCGCTTCTCTTCACAACCAGGCGAAACCGAATTCACACTCTCCTTCGCATAAGATTTTGAAAAAAATACCTGCCAAGAGGTGTATTATCTATAATGCCTCTACTGTTTGTATTGCATCCACTACATTACTAAGCAGAACAGGCACTTTCCTGAATGGGTCTCCGTCGCCCAGTGTTTCGATGGGCAGGTAGCCCCTGTAACCGGCTTCTTTGATGATTCCAAAAAGTTTTACAAAGTCGGTTGGCGTCTCCTTTCCATCAATAAATACATGCTCTTTGATCTGCCAGGTAACGGCATATTTAATATTCTGCTTTATCTCGGTATAGGGATCATGTAAGCGATAACTGCCAATGTCCAGGTTCAGCCCCAGCCATGGTGAATCCACCATTTCAAAAATCCGGTCCACATCAGCAGCTGTCCTTAAAAAGTCGTTGTGGTTTTGCACCGCGATAATGACCCCGTGTTCCTGTCCAAATTCACAACAGGCTTTCAAATCTTTTGCCATCCATTCAAACACCTGGTCACGCGTAAACCCCTCATGATTGTGGGTCCCGGCAAATACCCGAACGTTTGGAATTCCAAGTTTTGCGGCAGCCTTTACCCAGGCTTTGATCAGATTTACATCTGATTCCCGATGCGCTTTGTCGGGATCCGCAAAGTCATTTCTCACCCCTGTCCCACTGATATCCAGGCCCAGCAGGAATGCCTTTCTTTTGAACTCATTGATGTACTTATCGCCTGGAACTTCAGGATAACCCGGGAAATAGTATCCGGTAGGATCAATGGCATCTAAATTATACTTCGCACAAAAATCAAGCACATCAAACAAATCAATCTCCCCTTTCATTAAAGGATTATTGAAGGAGTAAACATTCAAACTGATTTTAAATTTGTGCCCGTACTTTCCGGATGTGGAGGCCGGAGTTGAGAAATAGGGCGACATTCCTTTCACTGCCAATGGAACCGAGGCAGCCAGGGGAACTGCCAGCATGGATCTCATGAAATTTCTTCGTGAACTCCGATATTTCATACCTAGGAACAATTAAAGTTTATAGAACTCTTCCCAGCCCTTGCGCGGAGGAGCTCCAACAAGCATCTGGTTTGCATATTCGTTATTTGTAATTTGCCGGGTTTCCCGGTCGAACAGCAATTTGGTACTTAAGCGCTGGGCGGCTACTCCAAGGGTAAATACCTGGCTCAATGGACCAGAGATGTCAAATGACGAGCGACATTGCTCTTCTCCCTTGCATGCCAGTAAAAAATTCTCAAAATGATTTGAAGGGCTTTCAGGAACCTCCGGTAACAGGGAACCCATCTCCAGGGCACGTTCTTCAGGTATAATTGAAAGAGGCGCGCTATGTGTTGCACCTTTGAAGATCAGCTCCTTGCTGTAAATGATTTTACCGGGTGATAGTTTGGCAGGTTGCAAAGCACCATCGCTTGGAGGTGGTATATTGGGATCCATTTCTGAAACCCCATAACCTTTGGGCACACTCGGAATGTTATCCATTCCATCGTACCATGTAATATCCATGGCGGGCATTAGACCACGCTCCGGAAATTTGAAGATAAGTGTCGATGAGTAAGGGAAGAAAAATGAATTATGGCTATTCAGAAGCGTTGGATTAATCTCATAGGGTAAGCCCAGCTCCAGGAATTCATGTGCCGTATCCATAATATGTGCCCCCCAGTCACCCAGTGCTCCCATACCAAAATCGTACCAGCAACGCCACTGACCATGGTGATAATCTTTGTGGTAATCGTGATGTTGGGAGGTATTCAGCCACACATCCCAATCCATTGTTTTGGGTAGTGCCTGCTTTGGAGGAAAGCTGGTGATGGTCGGATCAAATTTATGCCAGCGCCGGGAATTGTTCATGTGAGCGGTCATGGCTGTCACATCCTTGATGATGCCGGCCTCTTTCCATGCCTTGAACTGGAAATAGTTGGCTCCTGAATGCCCCTGGTTACCCATCTGGGTGACCACCTTGTACTTTTTTGCCGCGGCCATCATCAGATCGATTTCATTGAATGTCCGGGCCATGGGCTTTTCCACATACACATGTTTACCCTGCGACATGGCCAGCATGCTTATGGGAAAATGAGAAAAATCGGGTGTCCCCACACTTACAGCTTCAATTTTGTCGCCCATTTTATCAAACATCTTCCTGAAATCCTGGAAACGGGGCACATCGGGAAACATCTCCATCACCTCGATTGTATGCTCAGCTCCCATATCCACATCACACAGGGCTACCACATTGGCCATCCCAGTCTCATAGAGCGCTTTGATAATTTCACCACCCCTGTGACCGATCCCCACACAGGCCAGGTTCACCTTATCGCTGGGTGCAAACGAGCCTTTTTTTCCTCCCGCAAACATCACATGAGGGGGGATGATTGTTATTCCGCCGGCAGCCAGCATTCCTTTCTTTATAAATTCACGTCTTTGGGTGGGGACATCTGGTTTCATACTTTCTGTTTTTTCTTTTTTTTTAAATATGATTAATAAAGCTTAAGTAATTACAAACCACATCCTTCTAACATCAAAATTGCGGTTTAAAGCACCCCGGCCGAGTCCCGGAAAGCACCTGATCCTTCAGAACCTCCTTTTCAAATACTTCATCATAGCCCTCACCAACATTGAACCCGTCTTTCACCACAGCCAGAGCCATCCCTTGGTAAAAGCAAAAGGCATAAAAACGGATTCGTTTCCCTCAAAGTTTACTTAGAATATCAGGGCAGTTGCCATCCATTTTGATATTCATGTTTAATCCATTCCTCAGACATTTCCAGGGCATTCTGCTTCACCCATGTCCTGGATTCATCATCAACTTTCTGGCTTACTATGTCACTTGAATAGGGTAGCAGGTGCGCAGTATTTATTTCCTCATCAGCACCAATGTTGGTAATCCTCATATTTTCACTATCCCAGCTTAGGGTCTTTTGAAGTGACTGCAGGCGAATGGCCAGGTTTCCCATTACCACAAATTCGTTAAAGGGACCGGCATATTCAAAACTTGATGCAGGCTTACCCCCATTTTTACAGCAGTCAACAAAGCTCATTTCGTGTCTTCCTCCACCAAGCATGCTATCGGGAATTCTACCCAGATCGACTTTCGTTTCCGGCTTAAATTCTAAGCCGTTTTTATAAGTTTTCCAATTACTCCCATAAGCCTCGGCTATCAGGGTAGCTTCGGATCCAATAAACATAAAGCCCCCACCCGGGTTCATGGGGGCCTCATTTGGCAGGTCGAAAGGACGGGCAGGCATAAAACCACCATCGTACCAGGTCAGTTCCAGTTCAGGAAAAGCACAATAGGGAAGATTTTCCCTTGCCGGGAATTTAAAATCCACCTTCGATGCCACCGGGGCACTTTCCGTGTTGACAAGTGAGGAACTTGCCTGGAAGGCAATGGGCTGACCAAGGTTTAGGGCATAGTTGGGAACATCCAGCAGGTGGCAACCCATATCGCCCAGGGCACCCGTACCGAAGTCCCACCATCCTCGCCATATCCAGGGATGATATTCGGGATGATAGCCACGCATTTTTGCAGGACCAATAAACAGATCCCAATCCAGGGTTTTGGGTATGGAAACTTCCTTCAGAGGTCTGGGCATGCCCTGGCGCCAGATCGGTCTGTTGGTCCAAACATGTGCTTCCCTGATGGTTCCCAGGCATCCGCTTTGAACCACCTCGGCTACTTCATATACCGTATCATTGGAGTGACCCTCATTTCCCATCTGGGTGACCACACCTGTTCTTTCAGCCTCCCTGGTGAGATAACGGGATTCATAAATGGAATGGGTCAGAGGCTTTTGCAGATACACATGTTTTCCGAGCTCCATGGCTGCAGCAGCCATAAGCGCATGCGTGTGATCCGGACTTGCAATAACGACCGCTTCAATGTCTTTTTGCTTTTCTAACATCCGTCGATAATCCTGATACCTTTTCGCCTTGGGATAGGCCTTGAATACCGGGTCGGCATAAGCATAATCACAATCGGCTAAGGCCACTATATTTTGCCCCACCATATTCTTAAGATTTACCTTTCCCTTTCCTCCAATTCCGATTCCAGCAATGTTTAACTTATCGCTGGGAGCAGTATGGCCCAGGCCGGATACTGCGATACTTGGTACTACTGAGAAAGCCAGGCTGGTAGCTCCGATAGTTTTGACAAATTTTCTACGTTCCATATTGCGTTTTTTTGTGGAATAATGTGACTCGGATATCCCAATATAGCAATTCTTTCTCACTTCTGTGATGCGCGAGGCATATACGATTAGGTCTCTTAATAATATTAGTCCAGGGGCCTTTTCTGAACACCTTCAAAGGTCAGGACCACAGGATTGATGTAGCCTTTTTCATCAGAAGTCATCCGATCAATACATGATTTCCGGTACATTCAGCAGATGCTCCATCCTTTTATTTCTGTCCGCAAGCGCTGAACAAAGCCATGCACATCATAAAAACGAAACCATAATTTTTAATCAGCGTAATTCAAATAATAACACCACCAATCCGTGCTTCTTCACATTTAAACGAATGTCCTCTCCCACAAGTTTTACAGTGTAATCATTTAAACCATCATGCTCTATGTATTTATATCCCGGCACTTTAAGCCGGGCTTCTGCATGTTCAAGGTGGCTCTGGGAGACTATCACTGCCAGTTGATTGCCTGCAATAAATGAACTTGCGAAAAACTCCGGATTATCAATTTCAAAAAAATCTGAATCGGAATACAGTCCCTTAAGAATGATATCTCCATACTTCTCACGAAGGGCATTGGCTTTAGCCAGGTAAGCCTGATAACGGGGTGTTTCCGCAATGGTTGCCCGGCAGCGATATATTTCAACATCACTGCGTTGCCCCTTCAGAATGGCAAAATTCACCCGCCGTTCTATATCAGAATCATCGCGAATTTCACGATCCGTAATAATTACCTCCGGGAAGGTATAATAGAACAGTTCCAGGAACTGATCTCCTTTGGGCTTTTCTCCATTTCTCCAGTTATTATTTACCGCAGCTCCGCCACAAACCGTATGAACAAAATCCACATGCTGCGAAGTGAGATCACTGATCCATTCTATACCAAAACCCATATCTGGCTTCAGCGATTTGGTGTACTGCCGTAATTCTTCCAGGTTATCGGCATTGACTTTCATAACATTTGTAAAAGGTACTTTGTGTCCATGATTTTTGTCAAAGCACATAGAAGGCATAAAGCCAAGCTGGTCAAAAAAGACTCCATCACAGCCAAGATCCACAGCCTGATCGATAAATCCTTTCAGTATTTCCTGCCACGCGGTGACTGAAGGACAGGCTGTTACAAAACTTTTATTACCAAATAGCCGGAGGGCTGTTCCTTCTGCTCCAAACTTGTAGAACTCGTTGCTCTCAGAGCCATCTGGCCGTTTAATGCAAACTTCAGCGCCTTCTTCCTTGTAATAATCCGAGGCCATGTCGATCAAGCGTCCATTAAAATACAATATTACCTGTCCTCCACCTGCCTGAAATTTTTCAATATTTTCCTTCAGGGCAGCCTTCCCTCCTTGCTCTTCATCGGCTGAATAATCGGGATACTCCGAATCATGACCTCCTGCATGCCACCCGAACATAAACAGCGTTTTGATGCCGGCCGACAAACCATCCTGGAGAATTTCTTCCATCTGATCATAGCGGAAAAGCGTTTTACCATATTGATGCCGCATTATAATACGCTGCCAGGAGGTCAAATCCTTTATCCATTCAGGAAGCACAGGCATGGAATACCATGAATCGGCCCATGCGCGATACTTCTTCGCGGCAACATGCCAGGAACCGGAATAGGGCGACAGCACATATCCTGTTAATAACGTTTTTTCTCCGGGAGCCATAAAGGGATACTTGATCATCGCACAATTCAGACCACCCCCGGCAAACTTACTCAGGTAGTGATTTGTAACCTGGAAGCTGGTATCATGACTGGCAATATAGAGCCCCTCCGTTTCTGAACCCAGTACAAAAAAATTCATTGCAGCCGGTCCCGGGTACATTGTATTAAACTGAACCTCCTTATTATCCAGGGCAATATAATTTGTATGATGTATACTTATCACATGCTCCACATCTTCATAACGATGTCCCCCGTGTGAGCTTAAAAATAAATCGTAGTCATCGCGAATATTCACTCCCCTGATAAAGGGAAACTGGCACTCTCTGATGATGTGGCTTTCATCCCTATTTTCGAGTACCATATCAAAATTCAGATCATCATCCTCGAGAGTGACGGTTATGATCATATTAAATGCCAGCTCAGGATTATTTTCTTCATTGAAAACGAGCGTGAGTTCATTTTTATCCTGCTGAATTTCGGCATGAATATCCTGAGCATTAAACGCCTCTTCAAGGGAAACTCCATCCTGGTAAATCAAACGCCAGAAATGACCACCCCCTGCATAATTAGTTGAACTTTCTTTATTGACAAGCTCAAGCAAACGACCATCTTCGTCAACAGAAAAGCGAACCAGGGCATTCTCCAGGGTATATGCAGCCCTTGACGCACTATTGAATGACGGAGTACTTTCTGAGCCTGGTGATTCACATGATATGATGACTACGCTGCAAATTAAAATCCTTACAAAAATCTTTAAATTTTTCATTAATGACTCTTCTCCAGTTTTTCCCTGATATCCTCCACAAGCAGGCTTAGTTTTTCAATGGAAACGTGCTCCATAATCACCACTTTAAACCAGAGGGGATTCTTATGATTATCAGGTACCAGGCCATATTTATGAGCTATTTCAGGAACAATAGACTGCGCCTTAATAGTAATTATATTAGACATTGGATTTCGATAATAGGCAACACCGAGGAGCTCCAGTTGCTTGCAAAACCACTGCGTTCTCTTTTGCAGTATAAATATTTTTTCGGACCAGCCATAGGGGCCGTTTTTGGAAAGAATCATCCAGACGGCAATGGCATTGGCTCCAGATCGACTTCCTATAAGTGTAAAATCTTCTCCTTCCACATAACTTGCTTCCTGGGTATTTGCATATTGAATAAGGCCTTTTCGAATCAGAAATATGCCTGTTCCATAGGGGGACTGGGCCATTTTATGAGCATCCAGTGTAAATGAAGTAATGGCAGGGTTTTGGAAGGTCAACTGGCTTTCTTCATTTGTAAAGGGATAATAAAAGCCGCCAAAAGCGCCGTCCACATGAAGCTTATACGCGCAGGACAGTTTTTCAAGGATAGAAGAAAGCAGCGCTATGTCATCTACGGAACCAAACATCGTAGTC
>CAZRPW010000026.1:0-2459 GCA_964601975.1 uncultured Bacteroides sp. | reverse complement strand
GTAATGCTTCCCCTTCGCTTTTGCTTCCTCTATGTATGCCTCAATCACCTGGGGGCTCATTTCCCTGCTATTCTCATCAACCGGAATCTTACATATATCCAATGCCAGCAGGTTTGCTGCCTTGTCCATCGAATAATGGCTGTCCTCGCTGCATAGAATGGTGATCTCCTCACGACTGGCAGAAAACTCCCTCATGAAATAGTTTCTGTAAATCCAGATAGCCTGGATGTTTGCCTCTGTTCCACCAGAGGCCACATATCCATCCTGCTCCTTGTATTTACCCTTAAAAATATCCACTGCACATATCTCAATCAATTCTTTTTCAATGGCATGTGTTCCTTCAAAAAAGGGTTCAGACTTACCCAGGGTGTGACAGCCAATGTGGTTGGGATTCTGGGTAAGCGAATAGATAAAAGGGGCCTCTTTCAAAAAAGAAGCATCCTGGTTAAACACCTTTTCATCAAGGAAAGTAGCCGGTATGCCCAAAATTCCCTGCTTGTCATAAGATATATTTTTATCAAGTGCATCAAATACGATCTTCTTTACTTCTTCCTGTGATTTTTTTGTCCAAATACCCGCCATCTAATCTTTTTTTATGAAACTCGAGGCATATACAAATACGCCCCTTAAAATTACCTAACTTTTCCAAAGTTAAGCATAAATGAAGGGCTATAATTTCACACAAGCTTCATGGCAGCCCGGCGGTCGGGTTTGAAGGAAGCATTACGGGGAATTTCCGGAACAAGGACGAAATGTTTGGGAATTTCATGGGGTGCCAGGTGTTTTTGTAAAAGTTTCCGCCAGGCTGCCAGGGGTGCATCCTCCCCTTCCCGTTCCACCATCAGTACCAGCTTCTGACCCAGTTTCTCATCACTCTGATAAAGCACCAGGCAGGTGCATTGAAGAAGTGAAGTGATGCGTTGTTCAAGGATTTCGGGAATTACCTTGATGCCCCCGGTATTAATCACATTGTCGAACCTGCCAAGCCATCGAAAGCGGGTGCGGTCTTCACTGATATCCACCAGGTCGTTGGTCAACACCGGATGCTTTGTGATTCCGGGTAATTCCACCACCAGGCAGCCCCGGGTATCGGCGTTTATATGCGTTCCTTCCAGCAAGCTGAAAGACTCCTCTGCATGCGGACCATTCACCCTTCGCAGGGCAAAGTGGGTATAGGTTTCACTCATACCGAAGGATTCGAATATTTCGCAGGAATCTGTACTTTCCAGCTGTGCACGAAGGGAAGGCGAAAGTGTTCCCCCACCGATGAGCAGGATTCCGCAGGGGTCAAGATTATCCCCGGCTTTCAGGGATTCAAGTACCTGCAATGGGACCATTGGTACTAAACTGAAATCTCCATCGACGTCTTTCAGGGGTCTGGACGAGGGTTCACCAGGCACCAGGTCCAATTGGCCGACCAGGGCACGAACCACCATCATCTTCCCGGCAATGTAGTCCACCGGCAGACCTAAAAGCACACGATCGCCCGGCTGAAGCTTAAAAAAGGAAAGCGTTTTTTTGGCACTGGCCTCCATGGCCCTGCGGTCAAGCTCAAACTCCTTGGGATCACCCGTGGTTCCGCTGGAACGTTGAAAGATTGCACCAGCCGAGGGCGTCAGGTAAAGTTCCATAAACTGGAACACCTTCCTGTACCAGTCGGGATGCTTACAATCATGCACCACCATATGGCAATGTGCCAGGAGTGCCTCTCTTGAGAAAATGCGACCCTCGATGAGGTAGGTCTCGTCTTTCCTCATGCCTGTCCCTTTTCAGAAAACAAATTATCCAGGTACCACTTTCTGTTTGGCCGGTACCAGAGTCTCTCCCCATCCATCTGCAGCGGAGAAGCAATATTGTTGCTGTACAGAGACCCGGTTCCAAGTCCCTGGGGCATTATTTGCCCCAGCTGGGCGGTCCACTGAGCGATGGCATTCAGCCCAATATTGGATTCCAGGGCCGAGGTAATCCACCAGCCGATTTTTTTCTCACCTGTATGCCATATCCAGTCTTCCGCGGCTGACACACCTCCGAGCAATCCAGGCTTTAAGATGATGTACTGTGGTTTAATCTGTTCCAGCAAACGCTCCCGCTGCTCGGAGACGGAGATTCCAATCAGCTCTTCATCCAAAGCAATGTCAATGATTTTCTCCCTGCACAATTCGGCCATTGCCTCTGCCCTGCCGGCAGCAATGGGCTGTTCAATTGAATGAATCCCGAATCCGGCCAGGGTTTTAAGCTTTTCACGGGCTTCTGCAGGCTCCCAGGCCCCGTTGGCATCCAGCCTGATCTCCAGGTCCTCGCTTGCGTATTCGGACCTGATCCATTTAAGCACCTCGGTTTCCTCACTGAAATCCAGCGCCCCCACCTTCATCTTCAGCACCCTGAAACCCGATTCCATTTTCTTGCGGATCTGCTCAAGCATATATGCCTTCTTGCCCATCCAGATCAGTCCATTGGTC
>CAZRPW010000025.1:34124-41963 GCA_964601975.1 uncultured Bacteroides sp. | reverse complement strand
ACATAGCTAATATCATCATCATATGCAAAACAGTATTTCGTGGTATAGTCTCCGGTAATATCTCCTACTCCCGTCCCGTTAACCAAAGCAGTTCCATCGGCATAGTGGGTGGTTTTAAGATTCTCCTTCATCCACAATTGATCACCAATCTGTACTGTTTGGTAAACATTGCCATCATAATCAAATAGCGGTGGTGTCACCGTGATATACCCTGTTTTTGTTTTGGTATCTGAACCATAGCTGTTTGAAACAGTTAAAGTTACAGTGTAAGTCCCTAAAGTATTGTAGATGTGAGATGGATTGGGCAGATCGGAAGTGCCTTCATCACCAAATTCCCAATGCCAGCTTGTGGGATTATTTAAGGAACGATTGTAAAAATGAGCAGCTGAATCAAGACTTACTGAAATCTGGTGTACCGTAAAATCTGCTATGGGCATTCCTTCAGTAAGAACTATTGTTTTTTCATCGGACTTTGTATTCCAGCTATCATCTTTTGCGGTTGCTTTAATGGAATGGCTTCCTATTTCATAGTCTAATGTATTCCATTGATAATTAAACGGATCGGTGTTTGACAGGCCAATATTAGAATTATCAATAAAGAAGTCAACTCCGTAAACATCTCCGTCAGTATCAGTTGCATCCACAGATATCGCTACCTGTGTGCCATGAGGTATCTCTTCACCTTCTTCCGGATAAGTAATCTTGCAGCTAGGGGCCTGGTTTTCCTTATCACATCCAGTTTGCAGTAAGAATATACCGGTAAAGGTAAGGATGAATAAAGTAGATGAATATGTTCTTAGTAGCTTCACGTTTCTGTATTTTTATGATAAAGCCTGTCTACCAAAATGAAGGTTCTATGGATGTACTATGTGGGAATCGCCTGCAATCATCCGGCCAAACCAATGTATCGTCGGGAGGATATGGCGTTTCACTGGCCGGGATGAAGATGCTTTTTGTGGATATTGCAGATGCTCCAAAATATCCGAAAACAAGATCTTCGGGGTCATCCACATTTTCAATATTACCCAAAATTGCAGCAGGAGGAGGTTCGAAAATCGAACCGGAACTATTTATCTGTTCTTCAATTAGAGACCAATATTTGTGAGCCTCTTTGCTCAGCGATAACTGCTTTACCTCCATATAATATTTCCCGCGAAAAAGTCTTTCACCTTCACTATCTTTTATTCTCACAAATACTACAGGGAATTGTATTAAAAGATTTCCATTAACTAACTTATCGTCCAGTAAGACTATTTGATCAGGAATATTTGTCACCCAACATATTGCGCAACAATCCTTAGGGGCATGTATATACCCCCACATATCGTAATCCCAGGGTTGGGTGTGAACTTCATGAGTACCGCCCCAACTCCACAAATAGTAATTACTGGAATTTTCAGGATCACTGGTATCAATATAGATTTGAAAACCTTCAAAGGTCCGCACATTATTGTTGTCATCCAGTTCTTCGTGTTGCTGGCGTTCATAATAAACCGAGTCAATTTCGGAAACTGGGCTTAACATTTCATAGTCTGACTCATAGTGGTTACCATCGGGAGTAAAAATCTCTAACTTATAATATCTCCCCGGAATACCCTGTATACCACCGGGATCTGTTTCATAAACGCCGGGCATGTGGCCTTCTGTGAGTGTTTCGGAATTACCAGCATCATCTGATAAAAAAACGATGGCTCCTTCGACTTTTTCAGTATACTCGTTTGTCGTTGTGTAGTTCAAAGTTCTTTCGAGTTCTACAGTATAAGGACCGGGTTCATTGGTGATCATTCCATCAATAACCAGGCTTTTAGAATCATCTCCTTCACTGAAATCGACAGGATCGATGCAAGATGAGACTAGCAAGATTACAGGAAGTACAATTCTTATTGAAGCAAGTTTCATATCATTCTTGTAAATAATGTTTTAGCAATAGTCTATTCGGATTCCAAAAAATAGGGAATATCTTCAATATAAAAGCCTTCGGGCATTTCATAATTATTAATGAAAATTGTAGGCGTTTTTCGGATAACAGCCTCTTGGCACCAATTGATATGTTCTTCTAATAATGGTGTTGCTTTTGTTATAGCTTCCTTATCTTTCAGGGGATTTTTTTTCACCCAACTTTTATAATCCCGGTTTCCTTTTTCGTACCAGTCATTGATCAACTCAATCATCTCTATGGTATCTTTCTCAAAAGTTGCTGCAAGGAAAAAATTTACTATGTCATTGGTATCCTTGTCATTGTCTTCAGCATGTACAGAAAAACGGATTACTACTTTTATGTCGCTGAATTCTTCAACTAGTACGTTTATTAGTCTAAAAGCAGACCCACAAGGGCCACAATACATGCTTATGACCAGAGTAACAACGGTTTCGGATTCAGGGTTGCCAATAGTAATTTCATTTATGAAATCACCAGTTTCCATTTTATTGCTATTTATGAGCAATGTGTTCAATAACTTGGGATTCATGTAGCGAAAAGTGAATATGCATCATTTAGAACTCAAATAGAATTCCTGACTTCTATCTTCCTTCAGAAACTATGTCGAAGCAATTATCCTTAGATTTTTTGATTTAACCTTAATACTAAGATTGAAGAGGTTGTCGCTAATTTGTATTAGAAATCTATCGCGCCCATTCCTTTCATATAGAATACCTTCACAACCCCTGCAAGGTCCATGAATAATTTTGGCAGTTTTGCCAATTACTTTTCCATTTTCCATGAATGGGTCTACATTCGAATCAAGCGTTTTTTGGATCAGTGTTATCTCTTCTGAGGATATGGTTGACGGGGTTGAACCATATCCAATGTAGCGGGTGATATTTGGAAGTTGTAGCACTTTGTAAATAAGGCTTGGAGATGTTCGGACGAAGATATAACTTGGGAAAAGAGGTTTCAAAATAAGCTTTTTCTGACGGTTCTTCCAATCGTGAAACTCCTCTTTCAGAGGAAGATAAACTTCAAGCTTCATTGATGCTAATGCATCACGGGCTTTTTTCTCAGAACGAGGGTGAGTATAAAAGATATACCAGGCTTGTTTTTCCTTCACGTAATATTAGATAAGAGAAAGAATAATTAGAATAGATATTTTTCTTAGAGATGAACACGGAAAATCCTCGTCACTTAGCAGAAATCTCGCTTGCAACTATGCCTTAACTATCCTGAATAATTAATATTTCGCCCAAAACCAAATCTGTTTTTGCACTGAAAAACACAGATAAATAATTACAGATTTTTAGGTACGATCAACAAATCAACTTCACATGGCTAGATTAAAATTAGAAAAGAATAAGGATAAAACAAAAAAAAAGCTATATAAATTACAATAAGTTATGAAATGCCGAAATAGATGATGTGTTTATATGAAACAAAATGTATTTCTATTTCGAAAGCTTATTATGCAGGATGCTGATGGCTTGAATTGCCCTGTGGTAGCAGAGATTGTCCTTTTACTATTTCTGCAAAGCAGGACTGGAGCCGAGGTTGATGCACGGAACCTTTCATTAATATCGGATATCAGAAATCTCACAAAAAGAAGTCTTTTGATCGCAGACCTCATCATGGGAGCTGTACATTCAAAGTGTTCCACTGAGTGTGTCTAGCTTGAGCTGTTTTTTCGATTTTATTGCAGGGGATTATTAATTGAAAGTTTTTCTGCTGGTTTGCCCATTTCAAAAAGCACGCCCCTTGGGCATTCTACTTTTTGAAAAGAGCAACCTTCAGCCTCGAAACTTTTGCCCACGCACAGGAAATCAAGCCATCGCAGCGTAATATCGTTTTCATGGACCGGTTTCTGGATTATCGTAACATTTTTTGGAAGAGAAAGGGTGTCTAAACCCAGATAAGGTGTATTTCTCATGTCTATTAGGGCTGAAATCACTTTCAGTTTAGCATGGGTACCTTGTTTCTCCTTCGAAGTAGGTTCGAACTTCGTTCAGAAAAGCCGACCACACAGGACTTCCTTCAATATCAGAGGGGAGTCCTTTTTTTTTTGCCCTCGCCTGCATCGCTTGATTTCCTTTCCCCTACGCTTTTTTTACCCCAATGCTTTATTTTTTGCCAGCGCATTTTTCAACGCAGGCAAAAAGGTAAGCTCCAACACACTCTTTTTATGCTCTGGATTTCTTCTCCACCCCAACTTGATATCGTAAATTGCCATTTCATTCAATTATAGAAAGCTTGAATTACCCACACATTAGCACATATTATTTTAAAAACACCTTCATATTAATACATTTACAGTTTATATTTACCCTCACTTTATTACATACTTGGCGTATTTTAACCTGCATTTTAATGAATAACAATGTTTAACAGGGATATTCTGAACGAATTACGGGATTGGGCCAGGAAGCCTAAACGTAAACCACTGGTCATAAGAGGTGCCCGGCAAGTTGGTAAAACTACAGCGGTACGAATGTTTTCATCTGAGTTTGATCAATACATACCCCTAAATCTGGAGCGAGAAGAGGAAAAGATTCTATTTGAAAGAGATTATCCTTTTTCAGATCTTGTTATAACGTTGTTTTTATATTCAGGGAAAAAGAGAGAGGGACACAGAACACTTATATTTATTGATGAAATTCAAAATTCACCGAAAGCAATTTCCCTGCTGCGCTATTTTTACGAAGATACACCTGAGCTTTATGTTATTACAGCAGGTTCATTATTGGAAGCAGTACTAGATAATAAGATTTCGTTTCCTGTTGGAAGGGTTGAATACCTGGTAATGCATCCATGCAATTTTAAGGAATATCTCAGTGCCAACGATCAGGAGTCGCTAAAAGAATTTTTGGCTAATCCTGAAGTCCCTGCATTTGCACATGATTTATTAATGAGTTGGTATAGGAAGTATGCAACTTCTGGAGGGATGCCTGAAGTTGTTGCATCCTACGCAAATCATGGTGATTTGACTGCACTTCAACCCATTTATGACTCTCTTATTCAATCTTATTTGGAGGATATTGAAAAATATGCTAGATCTTCTGCTCAGGTTCAATACATCCGACACGTGGTGGGCAATGCATTTGGTGAGGCAGGCTCTAAAATCACATTCGAAAAGTTTGCCAATTCTGCATATCGTTCCAGGGAAATGAAAGAAGCCTTTCTTGCAGCCGAAAAAGCCATGTTAATAAAGCTTTTGTATCCATGTACTTCAGTTCAATTTCCGGTCCAGCTTAATCATAGGAGGAAACCAAGGCTGCATGTAGTGGATACTGGTTTGATCAACCATTTTAAAGGATTACTGGGGGAGATGGTATTTAGTGAAAACATTAGCGATGTATATAGGGGGATTATAGCTGAACATATTGTCGGACAAGAACTTTTGGCTTCAAGCTCATCTGTTTTGCATAAAATCCATTTCTGGATCAGAGAGAAGAAGGAATCAAGCGCTGAGGTGGATTATATCCTTCCCTGGCAGGGAAAGATAATCCCAGTTGAGGTAAAATCAGGTACCGTTGGTAAGCTTAAATCACTTCATCAATTCATGGATCAGGTGCCACATTCCATTGCTGTAAGAGTGTGGCAGGGAGCCTATTCCAAAGAAGAAGCCAGAACCCCAACCGGTAAAGTGTTTACCTTGCTAAATCTCCCGTTTTATCTTGTACATCGTATTGAACGGGAGCTCAACAAACTTCTTCATTAACTTTGTGGGATGCTCCACCATGGAAAAGTTTTCCTTTCCGGTTCGCCCATTTCAAAAAGCACGCCCTTCAGGCACTCTGCTTTTTGAAAAGAGCAAAGGCCAGCCGTTGCTTTCAGCGATTGCGTTGCAATTCGAAACTTTGACCCACGCGCAGGAAATCAAGCGATCGCAGCGAAACTTAAATCTGATGACCCTTGGGGCCGAAACTGCCAAAGCGTATCAGGATCAACCTTCTTCTCTTTTTAATCACCCCCGAACTCGCTCTTGCGGGTGGTAAATAGCATTTGACTCCTTGAGAATTCTTTGTGTATTTGAAAATAGAAATGGCCGTTTCGGAAACGGTTAATTCAAAACAAGAAGAAACGTTGAGGTTCTTTAGCAGGGAGAGAGAGATAGCTCAATTGAAGGAGATCCAGAGCTTGTCATTGAAGAATGCCCAATTTACTGTTGTTACCGGCCGAAGGCGGATTGGGAAAACCCATTTGTTGCTGAATGCAACCGAAAACCAGCCCACGCTTTACTTTTTTGTTGCCAGAAAGGCTGAAAGCTAATTGTGTCAGGACTTCATAGAAGAGATGCAGGTAAAGCTGAATATCCCATTATTGGGTGAGATCAGCAGCTTTGCTAAGCTGTTTGAATACCTGATGATATATTCGAAAGACAAACCTTTCAATCTTATTATAGATGAGTTCCAGGAATTCTACCATGTATCACCATCTGTTTACAGCAAGATGCAGCATCACTGGGACAAAAACAAATCTGAGAGCAAGATCAATCTGATGATCATAGAAGATTCACTCTTCCTGCAGGAAGTCAAGAATATGCTGGGTGAGGAATTCGGGAAAGAATAACCCTGGGGTTAGAATAAGAGAGAAAAAGTTGAGGCTATAGTAAAACTTGAGCTTGGAGGTTACCTGACCAAAATGGAAAGAGATTATAGTTTGTTCTCCAAAACAATACCAATTAATGGAATCTGACCCGTATAGGCGGATACTGGAATCGAAAGGGTGAGACTGAGATTAACCTTTTCTCTGTGAATGAGCTTGAAAAACGGCTGAGATCATTGAGGTGAAGCGAAACCCTAAGAACATTGATCTGGAACTCCTCAAGGGGCACTGGCAGGACTGAATCCAATATAGATCACGAAGAAACGCAGGTTCGGAAAATTCTCGCTACCCCGACAATTTTCGGGGGTGGTTTACACCTCCCATAAATTGGAGCAAAAAGGGGGAGCCTCTCAAGAAGCGAAAGAATCAAAAGAAGGAAGAGAAAAAAGATTAATTTAACACTGAAGTTATGGTAATGAGTAGAATATGATGACGAACGCAAAAAGCCTCAAAGAGCTTGATGAGCTTCCTGTCTTTTTTATTGTAGGCAGGGGTCGTTCTGGCTCAACTTTGCTGCGATCACTTTTTGATGCCCATCCTCGTGTTTTGATTCCGCTGGAGTCGCGATTTGTTCAATACCTCTATTACAACTACCCTGTAAAAAAAAGGTGGACCCTGAAAACTGCGATCCGGGCCCTCGATGATCTGGAGTCAGGTTTTGAGCCTCTGAGCCTTAACAGGGACTCTTTGATAGAAGAGTTAGAAAAGCATGCTCCCGATCTCTCCCTTGAGAGGGTCTGCAAGCTGATTTACCTGCATTCACATTCTGAATTTCCCAAGGAGGAGATTCAGATTCTTGGAGATAAAAATCCCCGATATACATTTTTCACACCACAGCTTTTAAAACTATTTCCAAATGCCAGGTTTATTCACCTGGTGCGGGATTACAGAGATAACATTGTATCTGTACAAAGATCCGGAAAGCTCATTAAGGAGTCCGGGAACACATATTTTTCTATGGGCCGCTGGAGTCTTTATAACCGCTTTATTGTGAAGTATCAAAAGAAGTATCCAGACAGATTTGCAAGGGTGCATTTTGAAGAGTTGATCAGAGATCCTGAATTAGTGATGAAGAACTTATGTGTCTTTTTAGATCTGGATTATGATCCTGAAATGCTGGAATACCACAAGAGATTGGGGAAATATTTCAAGGAGGAGGGTTTTAATGCACTGCATAAAAGCCTTCAGACTCCATTTGATCTATCAAAAATCGGGATATGGGAGCATGAACTTCCTCAAGAAAAGGCCATACATTGTGAGGTACTTGGAGGTCGATTCCCTGAGAAAATGGGTTACCCACCCAGATT
>CAZRPW010000025.1:0-34024 GCA_964601975.1 uncultured Bacteroides sp. | reverse complement strand
ATTTTTTTCTTTAGCAGGTGAATGAGATGTTGGGGCAAGGCTCTTTTTACATTATCCTTTTCGCATTCCCGGCATAAAATATGAGCTCCCGGCACTGTAAGGGAGTTAACCAAGTCTTTGTAGGCTTGCCCAGTATGAATATCCGAATAATCCGCAGTGAGCAGATTACCCAGGATATGCTTCAGTCCCCAGTCCATATGACATAATGTGACATCTCCATTGGGTAGCAAAATATTGTGATGGAAATCCGGGCATTCCCGTAAGACCCTGCCATGGTTCGGAACCTGGTAGCCTGAGCCTGATTCCACTTTTCCTGCGCGGCTGTTTAAACCAAAATACTTTACCTCGGCATTGTATTTCCGGAGGACCTCAAAAACCTGGGGATGGATATTGGCACCGGAAGGCGAGTGATGGAATTTCCACATGAGGTTCTGTGTTGGCTCCTTCAGGAGGAGAAGCAGGGTCTCCAGGTATACTTCGTCTACTCGAATGCGAGTCAGGTTTTGATCGTCCGGAAGATGAATCACAAATTTCAAAAAAGGGATTCCCTTTAGCTTTTGGATATCTTCTTTCTGTAGACCAATCAGGGTAGTATTTACCCTGATCTTAAAACCTTGCTCATGCGCAAAAAGGATCATGCGGGTGCAGGAGGGGTTTAACCATGGTTCTGAAAAACCTGAGAAGGAGAGACAAATATCCCTGGGAACACTTTTGATACAGGCAGCAAAAGTTTCAAAAGACATGATGGTATCGCCCTGCAGCTTCTTATAGGACTGAAGGAATACCTTCTGGGGACAGTAACTGCAATTGTTCCTGCATCCCATCTGGGTGGTAATGGCCAGACTGGATTTTAAATGCTGTTTATTGAATATACTCATTTGCTCTGATCACTTATTGCAGTTGAACAGATCTCCTTGATCTGATCCTCGGCCATGGCTTTTAGCCTGGGTATCCGGGATTCAAGATGTGTGATCAGTTGCTGATAGTTTGTCTCAATATAGCTGGTTTTTTGCAATACTTCAAACGTGAAACCCTCCGGGTCGCTCAACAAGCTGGAAGTACAATGAACTACCAGCTCGGGGCACTGGATTGAGAGTCCAATGACTCCCTCATACTTTACAGAGTAGCCAAGTGCAATGGCTGGTCTTTTCATCTGAAAAGTAGATAATGCAGCATGCATTCGGGATGATATAGTCAGGTATCCATTTCCCAGAATGTGCCGGAGCTGATGGGGCATCAACTCCTCTTCGATCATGCAGAAGCGTTCGGGATCCTCCCCTTTCTGAATAAGGATTTTGTAGATGGCCCCTATGATCTCCCGGTCATCTTCGGGCCGGGTCACATGAGGAAGCAGAGCAATCCTCATTTTTTTAAAGGAGGCTTTGTCCAGTAATCCTGCAATCATCCTTGCCCACGAGTTAATATAGCCCCCGCGATCATTTGTATACAGAGTGAAAAAACCTCCGGGAACCAGGGTTATGTAATTGTCTGCTTGCAACTTATAGGATTCCAGAATACCGGTGGCTGCATTTTGGCCTGGTAATTCCGGAAAGCACAAATCGGCTGATGAGCGGATATGCTGTTCGGGAAGCTTTAACTGCTTCTTCAGGTAGGAAAAGGTGAGCTCATCACGACTGTATATGACAGTCCTGGAGAGGCACTTTGCTGCCAGTCTCTCTCTAAAGCCCCTGAAGGGACCGATGGTCTGGCCTGCCAAAGTGGTTGGAAATTTCCTGGAATAACGGTAAATCCTGTACAGGTCCGAAAGAATCATCCACTTTTTGTAGTATTCGCTGATATCATCACCTCCAAGAATGATAACTGAAGTTATCCCCAGCTTTTTGAAGCTTTTCGGGTGTTTGTAAAACTTGTTATATAATCGAAGCGCTTTCCTTAAAATTGAGGAATTATCGATGGAGGTAATTTTCAAAGGGAGTTGCCTGATCTTTATCTGGCTGTTGGAATGAAGCTCCCGAGGTAAGGCCTTTAGCAGCCGGTCGAAGTTCTCATTTCCGTCAAGTTCAACCCAGAAGGTGATGCGCGTATCTTCGTGCTGCTGTTTTACGAAGAACCAGATCAGATTAATGAGCATCATGAAAGAGCCATTATTATAGGTATTCTGAGCGTGTAATATGACAGGCTGGAGATGCATGCGCTAATCCCTGGTTTGAAAATAGACACCTCTGTGTTTTAGAAACTTTTTGGCATGCTTTATTCTCCTTGAGATCGCCTCATCTGAGATCTTTGGATTCAATTCATGGGAATCAGAGCCTTCGGCATCATAATATTTAATCATATGTACCCGGTCAAAGTAAACCTCATCGAATACGGCAAGTGTCTGATCAAACTCCTCATCTGTTTCTGTGGGGAATCCCACAATGATGTTTGTAGCCAGTTTAATCCCGGGAAGGGCCTCTCTGAAACGCTTCAAAGTAGAGATCACTTCCTCGATGGTATGCTGTCGGTTCATTAATTTCAGCAATCTGTTGCTGCCTGTTTGAAAGCAGCAGATGATCTCTGTCACCTTCCCCGAACGGGCAATTTCAATAAGGTCGTCCTGATATTTAATTATGAACTTGGGGTGCAGATGTTTGATTACCCAGTGTACCTTGTATGATGCATCCCTTTCACTGAGTGCCTTAACAAGCTCGGGGAAATGGCTGTCTATATCCAGCCCGTATGATCCAACATCATCACCAATAAATTCAAAGTTCCGACGTCCTTCTTTAAGCATACGACCATATTCGTTGACGATTTCTTCAACCGGCCGACTTTGAAGCTCCCCGATAACTTTGCGTTCTGCACAAAAGGAACATTTATTTGGACAGCCCTGGCTGACCCAGATGAAGGTAGTATCGTAATTTTCTTTTTGCTCACGATGCAGGTAGCCATATAGTTTATCTGCTACTTTGACGGGATTTAGAGCCAGGGATAATCTTTGCCTGAGGAAGATATCCGGGCTTACTACCTTATAAATATTTCCAGATCTGGCTGGTGTGTTCCCGGGAGGTACATCCTTGTATTTTACCTGAAATCCGGAAAAAAATGAATCAAAGGCATTCATGTCTTTCACCGCTAGAAATTTACCTTTCCACCTTTCGCGAAACTCTGTTGGAGCAACTTCCATGACGCATCCCAGAACAATGGTTTCACCTGGGAATTTGTTTAATCGCTCTATGATATCAAAGGATTCATCGATGCGAACGCGATTCAGGGCGCTTGCGAAAAAGAAGTTATAATCAGCCTCCTTGGGAGACTCTGTAATTTTCCAGCCGTTCAGGAGAAAATATCTCTTCACCCGATCCGCATCCAAAAGTCGCCTGTTACAACCGTTACTGGCGATATAGACCTGTTTTGCACTCTCCATGATTATTATCTTCTTAAACGAAATTTTTGGATAAAAGCGAAATCACTTTTCCGGTACCTGAATATCTCTGCAAGTCCTGTTTTGAACGTCCGGGAATAGATCAGGAGCAACAGGAAACTGGCACAAAAATAACTAATATTTGTTGCCATGGCAGCCCCTATTCCTTTGAGTGAAGGTATAAAAAGTATATTAAGTATAACATTCAGAAATAGTGCCGGAATCAATGCGATCAGGGTTAGTTGAGGTAAGCCGGATCCGATAAATTGACTGTTAAGGATCTTTAATATCACGAAAAAGAGGATTCCTGGTAAGATGGTCCGTATGATGGGGATTGAAGCTGAATAGCGCTCTCCAAATAGAATAGGAACAAGGATTGGAGCAAGCAGGAATAATAGGAGCCCTGCAAACAATACCACGAGAAGGGAGATTCGCAAACTGGAGCAAACTTCTTCTGTTGCCACCCTCTCATCTGATTGCCTGGCTGACCTGGCCATTAGCACTACCCCGATGGCTATGGGAACCTGCCAGATGGTTTCGGCAACATTTGCGCCCAGCGAATAATATCCAACTTCTGCGATGTCGCACATTCGTTTAAGAATCAGGATATCAATTTTGTGATTCAGCCGGGTTACAAGGAATGCGAAGGCATACAAACTTCCAAATCCAAGCAGGGATTTGATCACTTTCATTGGAATAGTTCCGGTAAATCCGGGAAGTGAAGTTCCGTAGAATCGAAGGTAGATAAGGATGGTAAGCAGATTGGAAAGGATTATGGATATAAGGGCCCCTCTGACACTCCACCCCAGGAGTCCGACAAATAGGATAATTGTCAGCAGGTAAACGAGCCTGGGCACCCATTTAAGCCTGTTGAAGTTCCTGTACTTGCTTTTGGCCAGATTATAACCCTGCATATAGGAGATAATGAATTCGAAAGGATTTATAAGGCACACCAGTAGAACAATGGGCAAGGGGAAGTGATCATTACTCAGAAAGAAGAAAAAGATAAGAAGAGCCAGGGTAGAGAGGATGATCGACAGTATATAAATGTATACAGTGGCAGATAATACCTGTTCTTGGTCAAACTTATTCTTCCCAAGATGCATCACAAGTGATGAACGCATCCCCAGGAAGGCAAAGCTATAAACAATGGCTGCCAGGGCCATCAGTGAGTTTAACCTGCCCAGCGCTTCCGGATTTAGCAGTCTGGGCAGAATAATTCCACTGACAAGCACCAATCCCAGGACAAATACATTGGTGGAAAAGATGCTGAAGACATTGCTGAAAATTGATTTCTTGCTCAAGTTATGTTGTATTCAGGATATGTATAAATTGATCGGTAATGGTCTTATAATTGTGAGCTTCATCCACTTTCTGTTTTCCATCTCTGCCCAGTTTTGTTGCCAGATCATCCTCATTAAGGAGCCTGTTTATGGCGCGGACATATTCCTCCCGGGTACTTGCATAGAGCAAAGCGTCACCGCCCAGGCGGCTAAGCTCTTCAAGAGGACTTGCAATGACCGCGAGGGAGGCGCCCCAATAGTCAAACAATTTAATAGGGCAGGTTGAGTGGTTAAGTTCGTTGATTTTCAAGGGAAGGATTCCAAACAGGCTTTGATGCAAGAGGGCTGCCGTTTTTGCAGGTTCAATATTTCCGTGTACATGAATATTAGGGATGGAATTAGATTTCTCCAGGAGTTCTTCATACATGGGTCCCTGGCCATAAATATGGAGATTGATCCCTGGGAAGACCTGGAATGTCTCAAACATCAGGTCAAAATCGTACCAATCTCTTAAACTGCCAATAAAGTAAACCTCGGAGCCAGATGTTTTTGCAGGTTCTTCTTTCATTAATTGATCCTGGAGCTGAGGGTTTATCCCATTAGGGATTAAGTAGGTGTTCTGTTTGCGGCGCTTTTTGAAATCGATAAACTGGCGCTGGCTGGTACTTGTGATGGCAAAGGAGAAGCGGGCAAGAATCGGTTTGAGAAAGCGTTTATAGATTTTGCCAGCTGCACTCTGATCGACCAGTTCCCAGTTATCGGTCACATCGAAAACGAAGGGGATCTGTTTTATCCAACAATAAATACATACACCTGTGGACATCAAATGGTCGGTGCTGATCACTGCCTCCGGCTTGAATCTTCGCACCTCCCTGATATTGAAAATGTTCTCTCTGATAAATTCAAGGAAAGATTTTTTCAATTTACTGGTTCGGTCAATGACCTGGATGTTGGGGTGGTCATTCCGCCTGTGAATTTGTCTGAAACGCATGGAGTTTTCACTGCCCCTGTAGCTGACGGGATTCAGATAAATACATGCAATGCCTCTTTGTGCCATTGAAGCAGGTAGCTCCTGATCGCGATAGGGGTAATAGTTCCAGTGAACCGGAGGTATGAACAGTATGGTTTTAGCGTTTCCCAAATTGCTTTTTATAAAACTGAATCAATTGATAGGAGAAAACAAACTTACGGTTCTTAATCCTGGTTTTCATCCCGTAGGGTAGCCTGTCATAAATGTAGCGGTTCATTTCGTTCAGATGAAACAGCGTTTTTTTTATTTCAGTGATGATAATGAAAGGGAGACCAAAATTAACGACTATGGGCTCGTAATGAAATAGTTGACCCGTTTTCCCTGCAATATAATCAGCCTTACGTACAGATTCTGATCCCAATTCGCCTCGCCATTTATCAATATTTGAGGTGGATATTTTTCCAGAAAGATCGGGCTGCCATTGAGCAATAAATGCATTATTATATATGTTACTGATCGTATTTTTTCTGTATTCCGGATCCAATAATTCAGGAATATATTTCACTTTCAGAAAGCCACAAACCTTTTCATAGGTGACACCGGGATCCCTGACAAGATCCTCATATCGAATCTGAAGGAAGTTCCCAGGATGTTCCTTTGCCAGCTTATTGATTTGATTCACCGATTTGCGCCATTGCATGAGCATGGCGGTAGAACTTGGAGAAAAAACATCATGCTTACTCATGGATGCCAGATTGGCTCTGTAATCCCGAACAAGATGGATGTATTTTGCATGGGGGAATGCTTTAAACAGTTCCCTGGAATACAGGGAGTTAAGAGGAGATTTATCGCCCAGAGTACTGATCTCCTCTTTTGAAAATTCAGATTGATAATGGAAGTAGCAGGCTCTGATGATTTCATGAAAACAGAGCTGCTCGTTTGAGGTTTGATTGAAAATAGTTTCGATACGTTCCCAGTCCAGATGCCAGTTTTCGATGAAATTCAGATTTCTGAAGTCCTTTAAAAGATTGTTCAGAGTTTTTGTATCCCAGCTTTTTACATTCCTGTATTTGAAATGGAGGTGAATCATTCCCGAGTTCTCCAGCGGGATTTTGATATTGGGGTGAACATCCAGCAAAGTGCGCAAGAGTGTTGTGCCTGAGCGGGGTCTGCCCAGAATAAAGAAAAATGGCAGGTTTCGGATATGTGCTATGGAAGGATTCTGTTGCATGACTGGCTCACTTTAATGTAGCGTAATAATCCTGAAGATTCCTGGAGAATAAATCGAGCGAAAATGCCCGGGCATCTTCGATCCCTCTTTCTCTGATTGTGTTTATTTCTTCAGGATTCTTATTAAGAATTCCCTCGATGGCTCTTACTAATTCGCCCACAGATTTTGGGGGGTAAGTCCATCCATTGATGTCATGCTTAACAACTTCATTTAAGCCCGGGACATCGCTTGCAAGTACCGGAATCCCGCAGGCCATGGCTTCTACTGCTACCATCCCCATAGGTTCAAAATAAGAGGGGATTACAAGCAAGTCCATTTCCTGGTAGTATGCCCGCATATCTGCAATATAACCCACATAGCGAATGTTGTTATCCTTTGGTTTTTGAATGGACCGAGTCAGCCTGTTTACTTCTGTTCCTGTCCCTGCTAAAAAAAATGACAGCTCCTCCCTATCTCGGAAAACATCTGCGGCGAGGATGAATTCGCGCCAGCCTTTTCGCTTCTCAATCCTGCCTGCGAAAGCAATTTTCTTTCCATTGAAGGAGGATGTCTTGTCCGGACCAAACCTGCTTAAATCAACAAAATTGTATAAGATGTTGATTTTGCCTGGCTCTATAAAAGCGCGAAGGGAGAGCATGTTCGCAGTAGCCTTTGAACAGGCCAGAATGCCATCTGCTTTCTTTCTGAAGATTCTTAGCAAACGGGCATGGACTCTGGATTCGAATACATCACCCTGTTCATGAATAATATATTTAAGATCCGGGAATTTTCGCTTCAGAAGATATCCAAGCATAATTGAACGGGGTAACTGGCAATGCAGGATATCGATTTCCTTCTCAGAAATAAAGTCTTTCAAAAAGCGGAGTACTTTCAGGGAATACTTAGACCTGCTTTTGAAAATAGAGGCTTCCGGGTGATTAATGCTCAGCTCTGGCATTTTTTTCCTCAGGCCAATGGCGTATTCAGAGGTATTGGATGCACTGTTTTCCATCAAGCCCTTGACCACAGTCTGCGCACCACCCAGGGAAAAATTATCTATTAAATATAAAACCTTCATGCCTGAATAATTCGATCGTAAGCTTTGACATAATGATCCCAGCTTATGGTTTCCCGGAGCTCCTGAAGGAAACCCTCCGGAATTCTATATTGATTTGAGGCCTTCGTTCTGTAAAATGACTCAAGTTGTATTGCAATTTGTTGTGCATCTCCAAAGGGAATATACGCTCCGTTTACGCCCTCCTGAATCAGGGATTCACTTCCGCTTACCGGGGTTGTGAAGAGGTAAAGCCCCGATGCAATAGCCTCCATCATGGCCAGGGACTGACCTTCATCTATGGAAGTAGTAATGAAAAGGTGAGCATTCCTGTATTTTCCTCTGAGCTCCTCCCGGGAAACCCAACCCGAAAAGCGTACCGACTTTTGAAGCTGATGTCTTGCTACAAAGGATTCCATTTTTTTCCTCAGAGGTCCATCACCCACTATTTCCAGAGAAAATGGAGTGCCCGTATGGTATAGCGTCTGTACCGCCCTTAGCAGGGTAAAGGGATCTTTCTGACTGGTTAATCTTCCTGCAAACAGTATTTTGAACAAATCACCCTCTTTGGCTCCCTCGGGTGGTGTAAAGAAATCGATGTCACAGCCATTTGGAATTATATGATTTTTTGAATGGTGCTTTGAACTTGTAATTCTGTTAAGTTCATTCAGCCGCTGCTGTGAGAGAACTGTAATTTTGGAAGCCCGGGAACAGATCCATTTGATTGGCAGGTAAAAAATCAGATGATAAAAAAACAGCTCTTTAGGTGAGAACCAGGGAATATCCTGTCCGTGAGATACAATGATATAGGGTATTTTATGGCGGTTTCTAAATGGAAGTGCAACCAGCCCTCCAGGCAGAGAAAAGTGTGCAAGTACCAGGTCTGTCTGAAGGTGGAGTTTCTCTTTCCGAATGTAGCGAGAGGTATGAATCGCCCAGTCGGTCATCTCAAGGGGATTTGAACGGAAGGCTTCCTTTCTTCTGGATTTTAGACGGATCAGCTTGAAATTACCCTGCTCTTCTCTTTCCTTTTCGCCTTCAAACCAGGTTGTTATCACTGTGACCTCATGTCCCATCCTTGCCAATCCTTCAGCCTGGTACATGGAGCATCTGCCAGCACCCCCACCCAGGGGCGGATATTCATAGTTAAGGATTAATAGCCGCATGTGATCAATCCCCAAGGTTAACTTTTTTATGAATTATATAAAGATTGCGACCTTTTACTTCATGGTAAATCCGGCCAATGTATTCGCCCAGAATCCAGATCAGGATAAATAGAAATCCAATAAAAATAAAGATTACATCTACCAATATCTTGTAAAGGTGGTAATAGACATCATTTATAAGAATGTCTGCAACCATATATACCATAAAACCGAGACCAATTAAAATACTGAATCCTCCCAGAAACAGCCCGATTCGCAAGGGAACCCTGGAGAAACTGAAAAAACCATCCATGGCAAGCTTCATCAACTGGGCAAAGCTGTAGCCTGCTTTCCCATTTTTTCGATCGGGACGGTCATAGTCCACAAAGGCATAATTGAACCCCAGCCATGAGATCATTCCCCGCAGGTATCGGGTGCGCTCCCTCATATTTTTAAGTTCTTCCAGAACCCTGCGATCAATTAGCCTGAAGTCTCCAACGTTTTTAGGCGCTTTGGATATTTTAAATGCTTTTATAATAGAATAGAAAAACATAGACAGCCAACGTTTAATAAAATGATCGCGGCGATAGTTTTTTCTGCGGGCGTAGACCACCGGAAAACCTTCCCTCCATTTGTTAAGCATGAGGGGGATCAGTTCCGGTGGATCCTGAAGGTCACCATCCATGGTGATGACAGCATCGGCATTTGCGTGATCTAATCCAGCCATCAGGGCCGCCTGGTGTCCGAAATTGCGGGTTAAGGATAGCGCTTTAACTGAAGGGTTTTCGGAGGAGAAATTATCTATGATTTTCAGGGTGTCGTCTGAACTTCCATCATCAATATAAATAAGTTCCCAGCTAATGGAGAGATTCTCCAGGACTTCTCCTAGCCTTTTGTGCAGAATCTTTAGATTTTGCTCTTCATTATATAGAGGAATGACAAGGCTTAAATTTGGCATGGGATTTTGTTTATTATCTTCGTAAAGATCAACGCTATTTAATGGCGAGTTATGAAAATGATACCTGATATCCAAAAAATGCTTGTTGACAATCCTAAAATTTTCGGGAGGAATAAGCTTTTGGTTTTGATCATTGTTTTAATCACTGCAATTTCTTTCTCCACAGCTATCAATAATGGATTTACAAGCTGGGATGATAACTATTATGTGGTGGGGAACCGCTTCATAAAGGATTTTTCCTGGGAAGGGCTTACAAAGCTCTGGACAGAAAGAACAGGTCTTGGTGGTACTCGTTTGACGCTTACTTCCTTTATGCTTGACTTCAAGCTCTGGGGCCTTAATCCAAAGTTGTATCATGCCGAAAATGTCCTCTGGCATATTTTTAACTCAGTACTCTTATTTTTTCTTATTGGCAGGCTTATAAAGAATAAGAAAGTGGCCTTTGTAACAGCCATTTTGTTTGCTATACACCCAATGCATGTGGAGTCGGTAGCCTGGATTGTGGAGCGAAAAGATGTGCTGTATACTTTCTTCTTGCTACTTTGTTTCCATGCTTATATCAGTTACGTAGATACAAAGAAGCCCTTACTGAAAGGTCTCTATTGGATGGCCTTTACACTTAGCTTTCTACTGTCCTGGCATTCGAAATTTACAGCCGTAATTATTCCCCCGCTGCTTTTTCTTATAGATTATATTTTGCGGAGGCGCTTTAGCATCTGGCTGATTATTGAAAAGTTGCCTATTCTGGTATTTACTACTGGTGAAGTTTACCGTATTGCCTTTGGAGCTAGTTCCCGAATGGATTTCATTGGGAAGAAGTTGGTCGTATCAGGGCATCAGACATACAGGTTTTCTCTCTTTGAAAAATCCTTACTGGCTTCGTATTCCCTGATGTTTTACCTGATCCGTTTTTTCTTTCCGGTAAAATTGTCAGCCATTGTGCCCTATCCACTAAAGGTGCAGGGAACTTTTCCTTTGGAGTATTACCTGGCTTTTGGCCTGGCTGTTATATTGTTGATTGGGGCCGTTTTCTTATTGTGGCGTTTAAAGAAAAACAGGAGGGAGTACATCTTCGGCTTTCTCTTTTTCCTTGTTTCTATATCCGTTTTCCTTCACTTTGTCTCCATCAAAGGAGTTGTGGTAGTGGCTGACCGCTATACCTACGTTCCATATATCGGGCTCAGCCTGATGCTTGGAGTATTCCTGAGCAGTCTGAAAAGCAAAAGAGGGAAGCAATCATTATGGACCGCATTTATTCTTCTGGTAGTTGTATTCTCTGTTTCAACTTTTCAACGAAACAAAGTATGGAAAGATGATATCTCCCTCTATTCTAATGTGCTGAAGAACAATCCCAATGTATTAGAAGCGCTTAATAACAGGGGAAACGCTTATAATTTGGCAGGCAAGCATCAGCTGGCCATAGCTGATTTTAACAGGGGAATTGAGATACAGCCAAAATATAAGAGTTTTTATAATAACCGTGCCCAGGCTTATTTCAAGCTGGATTCCTTTGAACTGGCAATTAAGGATCTTGATAAGGCCCTCAGTTTGGATCCTGGCTACCTGGATGCTTATTTGAATAAGGGCCAGGTGTTATCTTCAATGGAAGAGTATGCCTGGGCAGTCCGGGTATATTCAAAAGCTATTGAAATAGCTCCCTTCAGAGCCCTGCTCTATCTATCCAGGGCCAATGCCTATCTGGAGCTGGAATTGAGAGAAGAGGCCCTGGCCGATTTTCAGAAAGCAAGAGAGGTACATCCGGGAAGTTACAAAGCTTATTATGAGCTTGGTCGTTGGTACAGACAAAATATGGATTTAGAGCAGGCAATGGCTAACCTGTTAAAAGCGAGGGAATTGAATCCCCTTGTTCCTGAAATATACAATGAACTCGGGCATGTTTGTAATCAGGCACAAGATTATGTAAAAGCCAGGGAGTATCTGGATAAAGCTATTGAAATAGGTCCCTTACTGGCCGAAGCATATAGCAATAGAGGAATAAGTCATTTTCAGCTGGGTGAAACAGCGGCTGCACTTATGGATTTTAACAAAGCCATTGGTCTTGATTCTGCTTTTGTTGAGGCCTATTCGAACCGAGGTAATTTTTATGCGTCTTCAGGAGATTTTGAAAAGGCTTTGTTTGATTATGGCCAGGCCATTTCATTATCCCCTGATGACTGTATTAGTATGGTCAATAGAGGGAATGTCTACTTTCAGCTTGGGAATAATGATGCTGCATGTGAGGAGTGGCATAAGGCACTGGATTGTGGATTTCAACAAGCCGGGGAGTTGATTCATATTTATTGTGATTATAAATAGCCTGTTTCATTGCCCGCTTTTTTGGAAAAGAGATCTTTAAACTTGGAAAGTTGCGCGATTTTCTCGACTTTGTGTATACCTAAAATCAAGCTCAATGAATAAGTACACCATACTTCCAATATTTCTTGCATTTTTTTGCGTCAGCCTTTTTGCACAACCGAAGATTATCAGTGTTAGCTATGATGGCAATAAAGCCACTCTAACCAGGAATAATCCTCCTGACGGAATTGTCTATTACTGGCAGGGAAGTACATGTGGTACGCTTATGAACCATTCTGGCTCCACTACCATAGCGTCTTCATCGGGGACTTATTTTTTAAAGGAGTATAATAGTTCTGGTGCTATTTGGGCAACAAGCTGTGCCTCAACCGTAGTTTTTTTCGCGGATGTTACGCCTCCGGTGCTCTCGGGTGTCACTACAGGTCCCATAGAGGAGGGTGATGCTATTGCTGCTACCAGCAACGAAGCGGGTATGATTTACCTGGTGCCTGATGGTACTGCCGCAACTGTTGGCGCCATTGGTACTGCTAAGGTAGCTGAAGCTGCAGCCACAGCAAATGTAGCGGTTTCTCTTTCCACAAGCGGATTGGCTATGGGCGACTATGTGGTTTATGCTGTTGATGGGTCCGATAATGTTTCAACCGCCAGTACAGCCATCACTATTGCTGATTTAACGGCGCCGGTTCTGTCTGCAGTCACTTCTGGCCCGATAGAAGAGGGTGATGCTATTGCTGCTACCAGCAACGAAGCGGGTATGATTTACCTGGTGCCTGATGGTACTGCCGCAACTGTTGGCGCCATTGGTACTGCTAAGGTAGCTGAAGCTGCAGCCACAGCAAATGTAGCGGTTTCTCTTTCCACAAGCGGATTGGCTATGGGCGACTATGTGGTTTATGCTGTTGATGGGTCCGATAATGTTTCAACCGCCAGTACAGCCATCACTATTGCTGATTTAACGGCGCCGGTTCTGTCTGCAGTCACCACCGGCCCAATTGAGGTGGGCACTGATATTATGGCAACCAGCAACGAAGATGGGATGATTTATCTGGTACCTGATGGTACTGCCGTAGTGGCTGTCGGTGATATTACTGCTGCCCAGGTTGCTCAGGTTGCTTCGATTTCAAGCGTCGCGAGTACGCTGGCAACATCAGGAATTGCGGCAGGAGATTATGTGGTTTATGCAGTGGACGGCTCAGATAATATCTCTATAGCCAGCTCAGTTATAACTGTCAATGAGATTACCTATATCGATCTTAATAGCGCCAGCTCAGACATGGTTCAGATTTATCCTGTGAGCGTTAAAAATACGCTTCATATCAAATCGAAGCTCCAGGTTTCTTCAACTATAGTTTACTCCATTCAGGGTTCTCAGATTATAAATCTATCTGGTCCAAGAGACCAGATTGACATGAGCGGACTCGAAACCGGTGTTTATATTGTGAGCATTAGGCTAGTTGATAAATCAGAATTTAGCGCTAAGGTTACAAAGAGATAGAGCGTTGGCTCTGAGTGAAAGAGAATTAGCATAAGCCTTTCTTAAAGAATAAGTAATACTAATGCCTATTTCATGCATTCGCATGAGAAAGTTGGTTTTGTTTCAATATTGGAATTAGCCTGCCGATCATAAATAAATCAAAGCGAAACATCTTATTAAGCTTTAGCGACTACCTTTAGCAAATAAAGGAGATAAAATGCATATACCCGTAAAAAGAAAGAATGTTGTATTCAGCCCTGATCCAAGCAGGGTCATCGCACGTTTTCTGTTTACAGGCGATAGCAGGGCTTTGAAAACCATACGCTCTGTTCTGGATATGTCAGAAGAGGATGCTTCGCTTGCATTAAAACAGACCCTGAGTGATTTTTCCATGCGGCACAGGAATATCTCAAAGGTTTTTGAGAAGCATTTTAATAATATAGTTCACCTGTTTAAGCAGCTGGATATTGATCCTGAAGCACTGGACTATTCCATGAAAATATTGATAGGTGCATATTTTACAATGGAATACTCCATTGAATCGGCAGCCTTCTTTAATCCTTCAATGGTTGAACATCCCGATCAGTCCCAGATTGGAAAAGGCCAGAAACGGGTGATCCTTAGTTTCAGGGCAACGGGCGAGGGACACATTTCTTCGATTGTATTCCGCACCGGCTTGCTGGATAAGGAAAATAACCTGAAAACGGAACCAGTAGGTAATCTCCTTGAGGAGGCTGAGCATATTCGCCGTCATGTCTATGATAAAGCATCCTTCAAAAGCAAGCTGGATGAAATGAAAGATTTTCAGGGAATGATTCCCTCAGGTTTAATTCTGGACAAGCTCGGGGATAATTTTACCTATGGTGAGCTTCACAGGTGCATTGAAGAAGATAAAAAGACATTGCACAGGGCTGATAGCAAAGAGATGTTCTTTAACCAGATCATGTGGCTGGCTTCGTCGCATTACGAACTTGAGTTTTCTTTGGATACCAATATCTCAGAAAGGGTTATTTTCCCGGTATCTGCGAATGAGAATAATGGGATCGAAGATGCCCGTTTCGTTAAATTCACTGATGATAACCAGGAGGTTATGTATTATGCCACTTATACGGCATATGATGGTACGACGGTATTGCCTAAATTGTTGAACACTAAGGATTTTTACCATTTCAGGGTATTACCGCTTCATGGTGAAATTGCCCGGAATAAGGGGATGGCCATGTTCCCGAGAAAAATTAATGGTAAATATGTAATGCTTTGTCGCCTGGATGGTGTAAATAATTACATCGCTTATTCTGATAATATTACGGTCTGGCGTGAAGCGAAACTATTGCAGGAACCCAGATACCCCTGGGAATTCATACAAATTGGAAACTGTGGCTCACCCATAGAAACGAAGGAAGGTTGGCTGGTGATAACCCATGGGGTCGGACCTATGCGGGAATATGTGCTGGGGGCCTCCCTGTTTGATCTGGATCAGCCCGAAAAGGAGATAGGAAGGTTGAAATCACCCTTGCTGGTTCCCAATAATGAAGAGAGGGAGGGATATGTTCCCAATGTGGTGTATTCATGTGGATCTATGATACATAACGAAGATCTGGTCATTCCCTATGCCAAATCTGATTATTCTTCTACCTATGCTACGGTCAATTTGAAGGAACTGCTTGATGAGCTGAAAAGATCCAATTAGCTTTCTGGAAACATGTGAATAATGTAACTCTTAGCCCTAATTGTGTAATGCATTCCCTACCGGGGTGATGTACCTTTATCTATTCGCCTGAACTGTAATAACATGGTTCAGTTAATAGATGATGAAATGGGAAATTACCTTTACGTGCTGGCAGTTATCCTTGTTATTGCCTGGATCATTGGATTCTTTGGTACCAATGCTGGCAGCAGCATCCATTTTCTTCTTGTTATTGCAATTGCAGCAGTTTTCCTCAGAGTCACCCAGGGAGGAAAAATCGCCTCGGAGCACAAAATCCTACAACAAATTAAAGATTATTTGAAATAGTGAGACGATCTTCTTCAAGAAAAGTAGCCCTGATTGTAGCTCATCCTGACGATGAGACCTTATGGGCAGGAGGTACTATCCTGAGCCATCCTGGCTGGGAGTGTTTTATCGTCTGTCTGTGCAGGGGAAGTGATCAGGACCGTGCTCCAAGGTTCAAACAGGCTTTGAAGGCACTAAAGTCGGAAGGCGTTATGGGCGACCTGGATGATGGCCCTGATCAAAAACCCCTGAAGGAAGGGGAAGTGGAAAATGCCATACTTGAGTTATTGCCTCAAAAATATTTTGACCTGGTGATTTCCCACCATCCCTCTGGTGAATATACAAGACATATAAGGCACGAGGAAACGGGACAGGCTGTGATCAGACTCTGGCATGCGGGGAGGATATCGGCTGGTGAACACTGGGTATTTGCCTATGAGGATGGCAATAAGGAATATTTGCCACGACCCATGGAAACAGCTGCCCTCTATCGAACACTTACAAAAAGGATATGGAATAGAAAATACAGCATTATTACAGGAATATATGGATTTGACAGCAATAGCTTTGAAGCAAAAACAACACCCCGGGCCGAATCTTTCTGGCAATTTAAAAACTCATTTGAAGCCAAAAAGTTGCTTGGGTTAAAATAAATACGGCGATGAAAGTACTGGTTCTATATGATTACCCGCCCTCTCCGGGGGGACTGGCAACCCAGGGAGACCTGCTCTACCGGGGACTTCTTGAAATGGGGGTGGACGCCCATGCTGCTCACTTCGAATCTGCACAGGAGAAGGAATGGTACTACCGCTGGTTTGAGCCCGATGTAGTGGTTGGTGTGGGTTATTGGGGCCATACCCCTCAACTGGTCTTACATCCGCAACGCTACGGAGTTAAAGCTGTACCCTGGCTGGTAGCGGATGGGTATATTGCCAACTACCAGGAGGTATTAAATGCACTTCCGCTTATCCTGGTCACTTCGAACTGGGTGAAAGAAATGTATGTGCGTGACGGGATAGATGGTGATAAAATCCAGGTATTACCGGTTGGTTGCGATACAGATGCTTTTAAACCCTACAGGAAGGATGATCCTAAAATTTTGGCAGTGCGTGAAGCCCTGGGCGTTTCTCCTGACCAGATTATGGTTTTAACCGTGGGAGGCGATGCTGCATCAAAAGGAGCTCAGGAGGTTATGCAGGCACTTGCAGTCAATGATGTCAAATCACCAGACTGGAAGTACGTTTGTAAGGTATGGCCCCAGCCCCGCACCAAGCTTCAGAACCTGGCGGATCTGGAACTGGCCACAACCCTCGGGATTGATAAAAGCGTTATCTATGCTACCAACACCATTTCACGAAGTTTTATGCCCTATCTGATAGGTGCGTGTGATATATATGCTGCCCCATCTCGGTTGGAGGGATTTGGAATGCCACAGGTGGAAGCAGGCGCTTGTGAGAAGCCTGTGATAAGTATCAAGGCTATGGGAATGCTGGATACGTTGGTCCATGGAGAAACTGCCTACCTGGCGAAAATCGCCAGGAAAATTGTCGCCAGCGAGGTGATCCTTGGCGAAGAATCCGGATTCGAAGAGAGCCATAAGGTAGTATTCAGCAAACCACGAACAGTGGATTATCGTGCCAATGTAAATGATATTGCCAAATACCTTCTGATCCTGATGAAAGATCGGGCATTGCGTGAAAAAATGGGTAAGGCGGGCAGAGTTCGTGTGGTTGAGCATTTCGACTACCGGATTGTTGCAAAGCGGTTTGTTCAGATTATAAACGATACACTGGGAATAAGCTAATTTGCACCATGAAGGCTAAAGACTGGGAGGAAGTAACAAAGGCAAGGGAGGCTGCACTTGAAGTTCTTCACCATAACATGCACGGACCTTTTCACGGACTGCCGCGCACTGCCGGATGGGGTTACCCGGAACCCTATACCAGAGATCTGTTGATATCGATCCTGGGCATTGCAGTATCCGGGGATCAGAAACTGATGGAGAGCACCCGGCAGGTATTGCTTACCCTGGCCAAAAACCAGTCAGCTCTCGGTCACATCCCTTCCTTGGTTCACGATAAGGAGAATCGTGGATCCAGCGATTCGACTCCACTTTTCTTGCTGGGAGTGGCTGTTTTCAGAATCGCAACAGGTGAACCGGAATTTCTTCAGAAACCTGCCGAAAAAGCCCTTTCCTGGATGGAGTATCAAAGCCCCACCTCCCGCTTCCTTGTGGGCCAGTTGCCTACCAGCGACTGGAGGGATGAACAGTGGGTTTTGGGATATGGTCTGTATGTGAATACCCTGGTTTACGCTTATCTGAGACTTTTTAGTCAACATGATCGGGCAGAAGGTTTGCTCAAAGAGATGGTAAGGTTTACCATTACAGGTGAGGTCATGCACCAGCATGTACACGAAGGGCTCGTTGTGAAACATAAGCCCTATTACGCATTCTGGTCTTATAAGATTTACAGCAGCGAAAGGTTCGATCTCCTGGGAAACAGCCTTGCCATACTTTCCGGGATTGCATCTCCGACACGTGCGGTACAACTAGTCTCCTGGATCGAAAAGGAATGTTCTGCTATGCAGAAAACAGGAGAGCTGGCCATGGATCTGCCTCCGAATTTTTTCCCTTTTATGAAACCCGGAGATCCCGACTGGCGTGAGCGCTATGCAAGCTATAACAAACCTGGTGAATACCACAACGGGGGTATATGGCCTTTTGTATGTGGTATTTATGTGGCAGCCCTGGTGGCAGCAAAGCAGTATGGATTGGCCGAGCAGAAGTTGCTGGCATTGACGCAGTGTATTAAAGCCTCTTCGGATGGCGGTATCAAATACGGGTTTAATGAGTGGCTGAAAGCCCGGGACGGAGAGCCGGCAGGCAACGACTGGCAGAGCTGGAGTGCCGCACTCTATTTGTATGCTGTGAAATGTGTCGAAGAGAAAAGCACCCCCTTTTTCGAGGAGATGCGGGGATAAGATTAACGAAGAATTTTTTGGTATACTTCAAGGTAACCATCCACCATTTTTTGTTTGCTAAAATTTGAAGAAGCCCACTCGGTGCATGCGCGCCGGTCAATAAATTTAACACTGTTTACTGCCTCTACAGCCTCCTCCACATTATTTACCAAAAATCCGGTTTTATCGTTTATAATCAACTCAGGCATAGATCCCCGGTTGAATGCGATAACTGGAGTCCCACAAATCATGGCTTCAACCACACTAAGGCCAAAAGGCTCTTCAAAACTTATAGGATGTAAAAGGGCAAAAGCGCCACCAAGGAGCTTGTTCCGATCTGCAGGGCCGGAATTACCCACATACATTATTTCCTGGCCATCAATATAAGGATTCACCTTATTGGCAAAGTATTCCTGATCCTGGATCAGCCCCGAAATTATAAGTTTTCTATGTGATTTTTTGGCAATTTTTATGGCTTCTGAGACCCCTTTTTCCGGATGAATCCTGCCAAAAAAAAGCAAGTAATTTCCTGATTCGGAATTGAAGCTAAACTCGCTTGCGTCAATGCCATTATAGACGGTTGCAGTGTAGCTTAGTTCCGGGCTACGATCCGAATTACTGATGGATACATAATAACTTGTGTTATTGTATTTCTTGTAAACCGGGATGATTTTAGGAGAAGAAAAACCATGTATCGTTGTTACCATCGGGGTTTTGATCAGCCGGGAATAACTCAGGGGAAGAAAATCGAAATTGTTATGTATGATATCAAACTGATCTGCCTTTTCCATTAAATGGCTTATATGAAGGCATTCTGCTACTTTTGGGTCAAGCTCGGGGTGTTCGGCGTAGGGGACAGCACATACGGAATCCAGCTTACCCTTTGTAATGGAATCACCTGAAGCAAACAAAGTAACATCAATGCCCAGCTCCACTAATCCTTCAGCAATGTTTGAGGATACCTGTTCCCAGGGACCATATTTTCGGGGTGGAGTCCGCCAGGCAATGGATGATAGAATGGCTATTTTCATGATCACGTGAGCGTTTAGTCAAGGGTGTGAAATTCTTCATGAGCCTGCAATACAGTTAAATGGGAGATCAGGTAAGCCAATGAACTTTCGGCACCCTGGTTCCGGTTCACTCCATAGCTTTCAATTCCATCACAACACCCCTCTGTTTCGAAGTCGTACAGGCTCATTCTCAGGTCGTTTTCGCCCAGGAACCATAAAAATGAATTGTAGAGTTTGTTGAGATATCCTTTTTCTTTAGTCAACAGATACGCCTGGTGGTACATCAATACCATGGCCATGGCATCTATGGGTTGTTGCGCATAAACTGAGCGTTCCCCTTCCTTCTTATACCATTTTTTGTTTCCGATGATCGACAAGTAATCATCCTTCATAGTGTGTGTGGTCAGGAAATCCATGGTAGTAAAGGCTACCTGGGTAACCCGATCGTCATTTAGTATGCCTGCTGCATGCAAAAGTGCAAGCGGTAAAATTCCGTTATCGTAGGCCAGCAAGGATTCAAACCAAAGCCAATCGGGCGATTCATTTTTCTCGTAGTGCGTTATTAATTTGAAAGCCATGTTTCTTAACCTTTCGGTCATGGAATCATCCGATGGATTTGTCCTCAGATAGTAACAAATTCCAATCATGCTGTTTGCTACACTCCTTATAGATTTCAGTTTTTCAAAATTGGGAGCAGCCTTAAAGAACACTACGCTGCCTGCCTGATAATATGCATCGTTGGGTGCATGGCGCAGCAGGTATCCCAGGGCCCATATGGTTCTGCCAAAGGAATCTTCAGAACCTACCTCATCCAGGAAATTTCGGTTAAAGCTCATGAAATTCCTGAAGGTTCCGTCCTCATTTTGCATGTAATGAATGTAGCTGAGATAGATAGGGGATAATTCAAGTGCCCGTTTGTCTTTTTTCTGACGATAGGCCATTAAGACCATGAGCAGGGCCCTCGCATTATCATCCAGGCAATAGCCTTCTTTCAGGTTCGGAATGCCAAATTGTGCATGTTGGATGATCCCTGTGTCATCTGAGAGTCGATTGATATGCGCCAGCGAAAATGGAGGCAGAATAAGGAGGTCCAGCACGTTCTCTTTCGTTTCCGCAGGCTTATAATCTTCCTTTAGGATTGTTTCAAAAAGCGCAACATATTTCTCCCCGGTTCGTGGCCAGGTAAAATTTCTGCCATAGTCCAGTGCACTTTTCTTCAATTGTTGCAAATCTTTCGGATGATCAAAAAGATTATTGATAGTTGAAGCCAGTTCACCGGAATTACCAAAATCAAATAAGCTGCCTCTACCATCGGCAAGTAATTCTGCAGCATGCCAGTACGGGGTGGAGATCACTGCAGCACCCACCCCCACTGCATATGAAAGCGTGCCGCTGGTAATTTGTGCTTCATTTAAATAGGGCGTTATATAAATATCTGCAGACGACAGATATTTGAATAAATCCTGAACATCTATAAACTGATTTAGAAAAAGGACATGTTTTTCTAAATGCAGGTTTTTTACAAGGCGCATCAGGAATATGCGATATTCTTCGCCCGAATGCCTTAAAACATTTGGATGGGTTTTACCCAGGACAATATATATTACATCCGGGTGTTTTTTAACGACCTGGGGTAAGGCATTGATGACCGTCTCAATGCCTTTATTTCGGCCAATAAAACCAAAAGTGAGCAACACTTTTTTGTTTTCAAGTTTGAATTCTTCTTTCGATGTGACTGAATTGTACTTGATATCCGGAACACCATGTTCTATGAGGGCAATCTTAGCGCGGGGGATGTCATAAATATCTACAAGGAATTCGATGGCTTTTTGGCTCATTACCACGATCTTCTGGGCCATTTTTCCTATTTCTTTTAAAACAGCCTTTTCATTATAGCTCGGGGTTTTAAGAATGGTATGCAGGGTTACGACAAGCGGCTGCTCAAGCCTGTAAAGTAAAGGAAGAATGTAGATGCCATTCTGCCCCCCAAAAATTCCAAATTCATGTTCAAGGATACAGATATCGGCACCACTTAAATTGATATACTTGGCAGCTTTTAAATAGTCTCTCTGATGTTCCTGCCTGATCTGTATTTTTACTTCAGGGGGATAGTCATAGCTCAGATCATGATCATTCACTGCCACCACGAAGGCTTCGTACTTTCCCTTCTCAGCCTTTTTAGTTTGTAAAACCGATTCGAGCAGGTTATTGGTAAAGGTACCGATACCACATTCCCTCGGAGGGTATGTGCCAATAAAGGCGTATTTCATATGCTGATTTTTAGTTCTATATCCTGATTTTGCCGTCGCTGTTTTTTTCCGCACGCTTGGCAGATTTTGCAGCTCTCTTTTCCTTAAGGTTTTTTTCAGCTGGTTTTTTGCTGTTTTTCCTGCTTTCTTTTTCTTTTGACATCTTGTAGGTATTAATGGGTTGTTAGGCACTTATTAAATTGTAATTCCTTCGTATCCGCTTTTGATAATGGTTCTTAACATTTTTGCCGGATTATTGGCCCTGATAATATGATTGGCATGTGCGGGTATCACAATCCCCTGCCCGGTATGGAGGTTATTTGAACTATTATCAATCACAACTTCTGCTTCACCTTCAATAATCTGAATATAGGTATCGAAGGGAGAAATGTTCTCTGCCATTGATTCTCCTGAATCAATAGCAATTGCGTTTATGTTCCCGGTTAATCTATGTATTATCGTTTTTGTCACTACAGAATGAGCCACATATTCGATTAAATCGATTACTATATGCGCCTTGGACTTTTCAGTTTCTGTGATTTTCATCTGCTTGATTTAGATGCAGATAAAAGTAGGTTATAGAAGGATGCAATGTGTTACACAATTGACACTATGATTTACATCATTCACACATCTTCCAGGGTGCCCCTTCTCTTGTTTTTCAGTTTTTTGAAATGGGAAGGTGTAAGTCCCGTAATCTTCTTAAACTGGTTTGACAAATGGGCAACACTGCTGTAATGCATCATGTAGGCAATCTCAGATAGATTCAATTCATCATAGACGATGAGCTCTTTGACCCTTTCAATTTTATGGATCAGGTAGAATTTTTCTATGGTGATGCCCTTCACTTCCGAGAATAAATTGGCCAGGTAAGTATAATCGTGGTTGAGCTTATCGCTGAGGAAATCTGAAAGATTCACTTTGATTTGCTCATCTGTATAATGTACAAGTTCGATGACCGCACCTTTAATTTTTTCGACCAGGATACTTTTTTTGTCGTCCATCAATTCCAGTCCCGATTTTCTGAGCGCAACATCCAACTTCTTCAGTTGTTCAGCAGGAATATCCTCAATTGTATTTACCTCCCCTATATGAACTTCAACATATGGCAAACCAAGTTTGTCAAATTCGGCTTTCACTACCATCTGGCAGCGAATACAAACCATATTTTTAATGTAGATTTTCAAAGTGCCAATAAGCAATTATGCTGAACATACTAAGGTAATTAAACTAATTACCAATTTCAATGCTGCATGAGCATGGAGTTACCCCGATATTTCTTTATGAGTAAACTTTGTGTCAGGCTAATCCGGTTGGTCAGAAAATGAAGAAGTGATAAACCCGGTTAAAAAGGGAGGATTTTTAACCGGGAGCCATTTGGAATATAGTCAGAATCGGGAATTTCAGCAGCGATTCCGCTTCGCGTCATTTTTTGACATTTCTTATTCCTGATTCAAGAACTGGACATGAAATTTCAGGTGGCCGGGAATTTTTTTTATCTGTTTATTATGAAAATTTGCAAATAAACGGATATAAATAATTGAAAACGGATATTTTATATCTGTTTATTATGGAATTTTGCAAATAAACGGATATAAAATATTTGCGCCGTGCAAGTCCGTGAGGTGGGGAGTTGTGAGGCGAACTTTATATAGTAAAACAGCTCTGAGTCTCCCTACAAGTAAGCAATCCTGTGGGGAAAGGGCTCACCACCCACCGGAAGTGAGTCTTGCGCAGTCACCAGAGATGATGACAGGCTTTTCAAATGGTTGAATCACAGAGGGAGAAGATTAAACTTAGCCGGGAGAAGTTCTCTGCTTACCTTTATGAATACACCCCGATAGGGAGACCCTTTATCAAGCATTCTTATGTATTCTTATCACGAACCAGACTTCTGAGGAGCCGGATGCGGACAAGCCACTCGTCAGGCCCATATTTTTGCTTTTCCCCATAGAAAACGCTGAGAATCTGATCCCGCCTGACACACGGAGCACTTATGGAAAAATATTGGAGTATGCCCAACGCATGAGGCAGGTTATTTTTTACACTTTTCTCTTTTAGCCTTAATTGAACCAATAGGAAAGTTTAAGTACAATTCCACGATTCTTGGTTCGGAGACCGGTCGGGTAGGCATTTTCGGTATAAACTATGTAGAGGTCCGAAACCGGGGCGTAGCGCCATTGGAAGCGCATGTTCACATTTACATTGTCGATCTGGTTGTTATACTGAACAAAAGTAGAGAAAAACAAGGTTTTGGAGAAGGTAATATCGAGTTTTGGTCCTACCAGAACCAGGTCTATACTGGTGTAGGGATCTGGCAGCAGGATCCGGTTGTATGAGCTGACCAGGGAGATGCTTCCAAAGGGTTGAACCCGGTAATTCACCTCAGTTTCAAAGCTTGTCCGCGTACCTCCATAAAACCCGCCATATCGTCCTTCAAGCATGAAGGTGAAAAGCCTTTTCATGGTGGAGAGATAGGAGAGAGAGACCTCGCTCCAGGTAAACTCAGCGCCTTCAGGGATTTGCTCTCCGCCGGTATTGGTAGGGTCAAAAGGTTCCAGCAACCTGAGGTAACCCTCCTCCAGTCCGAGTGAAATGGAGCTCCGGTCCCTCCACGTCAATGAATAACTCAAATCAATCTCCCGGTCGGTAAGGGAAAGGTCAGGCTCAAAGAAAAAGTCGGCTTCAAGCTTTGGGCCATGGTATGCAATCCTGTCGGACATGGTGTAGAACTTGTAGCCCACCGAAGGATTAGACTCGTGGTAAGCGGTTCGTCTTACAAAGCCCATTTCAGCAAGGTAGTTGCCCCCAACGAAAGACTGGCTCCAGCCGGCAGAGAATTGCTCTTTATCGAAAGAGATCATTCCGGCACTTGCAAAGCGATGGTCTTTGGGACCATCGCTGAAAGACTGGTGGTGAAATACCTTACCTGTCCAGTTGTTATCGGCACTGGCGAAGTTAAATTCGGCTCCTGCCACCCGGTTAAAGTCTAAACCACTGTATGCGGTATCTTCCGGGGTGACAAAGACCTGTTTATTGGTCATAAAAACACCCACATTGGAGCGGCTCAGCACTTTTCGTTGCAGTACAGCCACGCTGAAGTTTTCGGCCAGATATTCATCTTTTTTCGCGGTTTGCATATTCATCAATCCGATCCGCCAGTTTTCCCCTGCTTTTCCGCTGAGGCGTGCACCGCTTATCACGGGTGCGTTCAATCCGATTCTGCGCGAGAAAAAGGGGCGCAAATGATTCGCTCCAAGGCTGGCAAAGAGGTCGCTGTTTTCAAGGAAGAACTTCCGTTTTTCAGGAAAGTAGAGTTCAAAACGGTCCAGGTTGGTTACCTGCCTGTCGACTTCTACCTGGGAGTAGTCCGGATTGATGGTAAGGTCAAGATTCATGGAGGTGGAAAGTATTACCTTGGCATCCAGTCCTGCTCCTCCCTTGAAGTCCACCGGATCGCCCGATTCAGTTTCATGGGTGGCCTTCCCCGATAGATAAGGAATCAATGAAAACCTCACCCCCGATTCCGGCAGTTCATGCTCCATGGTCAGGGTGCCGGTGAAAGCAAGGGTCGCGGAGGTAAATTGCCGGGGAACCGGAGCCCAGGCCGATTTTTCATTGGTTTTAAGGTCGAGCCGGCTGAAATTAATTCCCCATTCGGTATCTCCACCATGGTAACGAATGGTTCGAAAAGGGATTTTGAACTCAGCGATCCAGGCATCATCAAGATTTTGTACGGCCGAGTACCATTTACCATCCCAATCGGTGGCCACGCTCCCTCCATCGGACTGCATGCCGTCCCATTGTCCCCCGACCGCATTCACACCGAATGCAAATCCATTGGTCTGGTCGTTATACGTATCGATGGCTGCAAAGAAGTTGTCATTCTTCCCGAAATCCCAGTCTCTCCGGTACGATTCTGCGGGTCGTTTCCCGGGAGTGGGATCATAACAGATGATTCCCATATAGATGAAGTCCTCATCGTAGGCTACCATTACCTCGGTCTGTGCTTTGGCATAGCCTGTATCAATGGGGGTGATGCGGAAGAAGGGACTGGTTTTTTCGGTCATGGACCAGATAACCTCGTCGAGCACACCGTCGATGCGAATCTCCTGATCGGTTTTTTTTGCCTGTAGCTTGTAATCGGCCCGGTTCACGGGATCGTTTTGTGCAGGAAGGAGTATAGAAATAGAAAATAACAGAAACAGGGTGACAAATATTCTTGTATTCATTATGCTTTGTTAAAGGATCGGCCAGAGGATTTTATAAGATCTGGCTTTAAAGATATATAAGAAAATGAGATCACGATCCCCACGCCCCGGGGTCTTCTTTAGCAAGGAGTTGTTTAGGGAGAGAGGATTATTGTTTGTCAGGATTAGCAGGGGTGGATTGCCTGAAGATTCTTTCAGCAGTGAAAAGCATTCATCATGCAGCCCTGCAGGGCGCCCTTTGCATAATTCATTCAAACTCATGAAAACATTTCTGTTTCTTTTATATGGCTTTTGGTGCGGTTGATTGTCAGGATGAGAACACCTTCAAATCCGGATGAGAACTGTAGACTACTATTATTGAAGGCTAATATTGGTGAGGTTTATAATAATTCTGAGATTCTTTTGAATTATATTTATTGGGAATTATCAGTGATCTGCCAGCCGGGAAGCAAGTGGACTATCGTTTACATTTGATTCAGAAAACACACGAAAGATGGAAAGATGACGCTGTAGAGTTTGATGAAATCAGAAAAAGCATAAAAACCAGAGATATAAAACCGTATAATGAAACATAACTTAATTAAATTTCAGCTCATTATTCTGCTATTTATTTTTTTCTCCTCGGCCAGGGGACAAGTAACCGCAGTTTTAAAGGACAACAAACTAAGCCTTTCTAATTCATACATTGAAAGGACGTTTTTATGGAATAATGGCGAACTAATTTCGGAAGGCTTAACCGATAAGCGTACAGGTGAAGAGCTGTTAGCGGCATCGAAACAACCCGCTTTTTATCTTGGTAAAGAGCTGACCCTTAAAAATTCAAGCTTTAAACAACGGAAGATTGAAGCCAACAATATCCATGAATCCTATTTGGAAGCAGAAATTTTGTTGGAATATGATGGTGTTAAGTTAAAACGGGTTTTTAAGATTTCGGATTCTATTCCTGCAATAGCATGTGATAATTATATCCTGCCTGAAGGCACAAAAACTATTGACGAACTGCAGTTGGTTTTTAAGAAACCCATTGAAATGGAAAGGTTGACTGTTGTTGCGAAATATCCGAAGCTTAAAGCGCTGGAGTTTTTCGACCGTACGGATGTTCATAATAATCTTGTAAAATCAGAAGAAGTATTACCATACCGGAAACCTTTAGCAATGAAAGGTAATATTTTGCAAATTTCCTCGCTAGATCAAAGTCATAAAGGTGTATTTGTCTTAAAAGAGGCTCCTTGTTCATTTGTCCAGCTAAGCTACCCGGGCTACGATTTTATGGTGGATGGAAACTTAATTTCAATGGCAGGCATTGGTTTACCGGCTGAAGAGCTAGCGACCGGCGAATGGATAAAGTTATACGGATCGGTTGTAGGTTGTTATAATGGCACCGAAGCCGGGTTTATGCATTCATTAAAAAGTTATCAAAAGTCCTTGCGTAAGGTAATCCCCAAAAGGGATGAAATGATTATGATGAATACCTGGGGTGACCGGAACAGGGATGCAAGCATTAATGAGGAATTTTTAAAAGCTGAGCTGGATGCTTGTGAAAAGTTGGGGATTTCCCATTTTCAAATTGATGATGGCTGGCAGCAGGGGCTTTCAACGAATTCGGCAAAAAAAGGTGCATTGAGATGGGATTCATGGGATGAGGCTGATTGGAAGCCACACCAGCAAAGATTGCCAAATGGCCTTTTACCCATTGTAAAATATGCAAAATCGAAAGGGGTTCAAATGGGCCTGTGGTTCCACCCATCAAATCATAATAGTTATGAAACATGGGAAACAGATGCCGATATAATCCTGGATTTATACAATAGTACGGGCATCCGGTATTTTAAAATAGATGGAATTAACCTACCCGACAAACTTTCTGATTCCCGTTTGAGGATGCTTTTTGAAAAAGTTTCGCTTGAGTCGAATGGGGAAGTTGTGATTAACCTTGATGCCACAGCTTCGAGCCGGACAGGATATTTTTACCTGAATACTTTTGGCAATATTTTTCTTGAAAACAGGTACACCGATTTTGCCAACTATTATCCACATTGGACCTTACGTAATCTTTGGCAGTTATCCCCTTATGTTCCTACAAGAAACCTGCAGATTGAATTTTTAAATAAATGGAGGAATGCGGACGTATATGGGGGGGATAATCCCCTGTCTCCAATAAATGTCCCCTTTGAATATACATTTGCAATTACGATGATGGCACAACCCCTGGCATGGTTCGAGGGGACAGGTCTGCCTGAAGAAGCTTTGGAATTAGCACCTGTAATTAAAAAATACAAGGAGATACAAGGACATATTCACAGGGGTGATATTTTCCCGATTGGGAATGAACCAAGTGGTTATGGCTGGACCGGGTTTCAATCCATAATCGACGATCATTCGGGCTACCTATTGGTTTTTAGGGAAAAACACAAGGATGATGAACAATGGGTAACCACCTGGTTGCCGGCAAATACAAGCTGCCATTTAACCACGGTTTTGGGAGAAGGAGAAGGGGACTCAAAAATTGTACATACAAATGAAAAGCAGGAGGTCAGATTCTCCCTGCAAAAAGAGTTTTCCTATTCATTAATCCGGTACAGGATTGTCGACTAATAGAGTATTTAGAAGGCATTCAAAAGATATTGGATCCTCATCATGTTCGAATGCCTGAAATTACAGCTTAATTATTTTCTCCAAAATATCCATTATTTCATTTCAGAAATTGTTTCAACAATGACATCTTTTTGTCCAAATAATCCTGATTTGAACTGTAATCCCAGGCCTGGTTTTTCCGGAGGAAGTACCAGGCCATTGCTAACTTTTGGAGCATTATCGAAGAAGAGGGGATTCCTGTTTTTCCATTCAGGATAAACACTTTCAACATAAAAAAGATTGGTAATGGCTGCTGCAAGATGGGTTGAAGCATACCACAATATGGGTCCTCCCGAAGTATGCATCATTGTAGGGATATAATATGTGTTTGCCATATCTGATATCTTCTTTCCCTCGGAAATACCTCCACACCAGGTAAGATCATACATGGCTATGGATCCGGCCTTTGCCTCAAACATTTCTCTAAAATCAAACCTGGAAGCCAGTCGTTCACTGATCACTAATGGAATCTTCGACTCCTGTTCAAGGCTGACATATGCCTGCAAATTGTCTTGCAACATCATATCTTCCAAAAAAAGAATTTCGTATGGTTCTAAAGCATGTGCGATCCGTATGGCACTGGGAAGATTCCAGTAACTATGAAATTCACATCCGATTTCAAGATCATAGCCCACTGAATCTCTAACTCTGTGAATCCATTCAAGGCTCTTCTCTATTTCGTTCTTTGATATGTATTCTCCGTTGTTTCTGGATGCTGCTTTGTCAAAGGGGCAAAACTTTATAGCTCCTATTCCTTCTTCCACGAGAAACCTGGCGATCTTTTCCATGTCATCTTCCAGGGTCCATCCATTGATTGCCCGGGAGTTGGTATAGGTATTATAAACCCTGATATTTTTATTTATTGAGCCGCCCAGCAGCTGGTATAATGGCATTTTGCATACCTGGCCAAGAATGTCCCATTGCGCAATATTAATTGCTGACAGGGCGCGCATTTCGGCACCACCCGTTCCATGAAATGCATTCTGCCGGAATATTCTCGCCCAGGTTTGTTCTATTTCCAAGGGATTGGAACCCAATAGTTTTCCTGCCCAGCTATGCCATTCCAGATCCTTTATCACACCCAGATTTGCTTCATTAAAGGGATAGGTTTCTCCCGTACCAATGATTCCTTCGTTGGTATGTAATCTAATCCAGCTCCAGTGTGCATTTTTGAAGCGAACGGTTTCAACCTTATTTATAGTAAGATTGGGAGCAGCGGATAGGGCTTTGGCGCTTAGGGCTGCCAGGTTGTTTAGACCCAGAAGACCGAAAACACCCAGACCTGTTTTTTGCAAAAAGTTTCTTCTTTCCATCTCTGTGATAGTTATTTGCATTATGTTTTTTATCGACCAATCATCATAGCAGGTGACTGTATACATGAGTTCCCTTATCGGTGCTTCACCTTCTTTCAGTGATTGGGACAATATGGCTAGTTCCAAGATATAACAAATGTGCCTGATTGCCCTGTTTGTAAATAGATAAACTTTACTACTTTTGCACCCCGTTCAGGAACGGGCATTTTTCCGCCTGGCGTTTTCCCCCTTTTTATTTGTATCTGATTATTCTGCTGGAACAATCGATTCCACCGATGTTTAACGTTAAAAAATTTTAATGAGAAAATATCTCAACCTCTTCAGCCTGCCCAGGCAGATCAACTACAGAACCGAGATTTTATCCGGACTTACGGTAGCCCTGGCTCTGGTTCCGGAGGCTGTTGCGTTTGCTTTGATCGCCGGATTGTCACCCCTTACTGGTCTTTATGCTGCTTTTGTAATGGGACTGGTTACTTCCATATTTGGAGGCCGGCCCGGAATGATTTCCGGAGCCACCGGCGCCATCGCCATCGTTATAGTTTCCCTGGTAAAGGCAAATGGTGTGGAGTATGTTTTTGCCACCGTGATCCTGGCGGGGATCATTCAGGCTGCTGCGGGTTTGTTAAAGCTGGGTAAATTAATACGGCTTGTGCCCCACCCGGTTATTTTTGGATTTGTCAATGGACTGGCCATTATAATATTCATGTCGCAGCTCGACCAGTTTAAAGATATGTCAGGATCCTGGCTAACTGGAATGTCCCTGTATGTGCTCCTTGGTCTTGTCTTGCTCACAATGCTCATCATATGGGGTTTGCCTAAGCTTACCAAAGCGGTCCCAGCATCACTGGCGGCTATCCTGGTGGTATTTGGTATTGTGGCAGTTTTTGGAATTGAGACGAAAACGGTGGGCGACATTGCTTCCATCAAAGGTGGATTCCCCCCTTTTCATATTCCTGAAATTCCATGGAATTTTGAGACCCTCCGAATCATTTTTCCCTATGCGGCCATTGTGGCAGGGGTGGGTCTGATTGAGAGTTTACTTACCCTTAATATAGTTGATGAGATTACCGAGACCCGGGGGAACGGAAACCGTGAGGCCATCGCCCAGGGTGCCGCCAATATACTCTCAGGATTCTTCTCAGGTATGGGCGGATGTGCGATGATCGGGCAGAGTTTAATCAATATTTCATCCGGTGCAAGGGCCAGGCTGTCAGGTATCGTGGCCTCTGTGATGTTGTTGGTTTTCATCATGTTTGGAGCTGATCTGATCCAGAGACTTCCAATGGCAGCCCTTACGGGTTTGATGATTATGGTTGCACTGGGAACCTTTGAGTGGGCCAGTCTTAGAACCCTGACGAAAATGCCCAGGTCTGATATTTTTGTGATGGTGATGGTTACCATTGTTACTGCCGTTCTTCATAATCTTGCACTGGCAGTGGTTGCTGGTGTGATTATCTCCTCACTGGTTTTTGCATGGGACAATGCGAAACGGATCAGGGCCCGGAAGCATATCGACGCAAAGGGAGCAAAGCATTATGAAATCTATGGTCCACTGTTTTTTGCATCGGTGACGGCCTTCAATGAAAAGTTTGATGTGCTCAATGATCCGGATCTCGTGATCATCGACTTTGCCGAAAGCCGGGTCGTTGATATGTCTGCCATTGAAGCATTAAACAGAATTACTGAGCGTTACCAGAAGGTTGGGAAAAGTGTTCAGCTTCGACATTTGAGTCCCGACTGCAAGCAATTGCTTGTAAATGCAGAAGAGATTATCGATGTGAATATGATGGAAGATCCCACCTACAAGGTCATGGTGAATAAGCTCTAGCGCACTATCGTTTGAAAGCTTAAACTATCCTGCCCGGGCTTCAGATCGTGCATTAACACCGTGAAAAGAATGGTGGTATAGGGCTCGATAAGTCCGTTTCCATAGGCCCCATAAGCATATTCAGACGGGATTATAATATCCAGTGCTGCCCCCTTGTTCATGAGCGAGATACCATCTGCAAATCCGGGAATCAGGTCTGCCGGATCAAAAACAAACTCCCAGATTCCATCCTGGTAATGGTATCCCGAGGCATCGAATATCAATCCGCCGAAAAGATATCCCGAATATTCCAGGCTCAGGGTATCACCCTCCAGGGCGGTGGGGCCTTCTCCCTCTTCATGCAGTATATAATAGATGCCAAGATCTGTGGTGTCAATATCATAACCCTGTTCCACAAGCGACAGAAGAGATTCGTTTAGTTCTATCATCTCCATTTCCGGGCTGCGTGCGTTTGGGTTGTCATCCACATCAAGGCAGGATGTGACAAAGAAGACAATAGAAATTGTAAGTAGAACTGCAACTGTTTTAGACATTTATACGTTTGATTGGTAAGTGAGGGCAAAAGTAAAAAGAAATATGAATATCTTCGCCGCGAGGAGCATGGGAGTATCGATTTGAAAGGGAACGTCAGCACATATATAAAAAAAACCTTTGCTTTTGTGGTATTGGTTTTTCTCGGACTAAGCGGGAGCGCACAGCTTGTGATCAATGAGTTTTCAGCAGCCAATGCCACCGTCATAGAGGATACTGATTTCAGTGATTTCGCGGATTGGATCGAGATTTATAATGCAGGTTCCATTGAACAGGATTTGAATGGATACTACATCACGGATGACCTTGCTACACCAAATAAATGGAGGATTAATGGTGAATCGCTGATTTCGCCTGGTGGCTTCCTTCTTATCTGGACAGACGGACGCGACACAGGTTTACATGCCAGTTTTAAGCTTTCATCAATAGGGGAGGAGATCGGGCTTTTTTCACCCTCACTGGTTTTACTGGACTCGCTGAGTTTTTCTGAGCAAAAGACGGATGTGTCCTATGGCAGGATCAGCGACGGGAATACTCCATGGGTGTATTTCGACCAGCCTACCCCCAGTGCTTCCAATTCAACGCCTTCCTACATAGATTATACAAGCCTTGTTCCAAAATTTTCAGTGAGAGGTGGTTTTTACAACTCCTCTTTTTTCGTGGAACTTTCATCCGACCAGGGCGGGGTAATCAGGTATACAGAGGATGGTTCGGAACCCGTAGCGTCTTCAGCAGTGTATTCTTCCCCTATCCGGGTGGAATCTACGATGATTCTGAGGGCAGGGATTTTTGAAGAGAAAAGGATTCCGGGGCCGACCGTGACCCAATCCTATTTCATGAATGAAAATTCTGAAGGAGAAAAATTACCGGTGGTCTCCATTGCTTCGGACCCGGAGAATTTCTGGGACCCGGATATGGGAATATATGTTCAGGACTTCAAGCCAGATTGGGAAGTTCCTGTAAATATTGAACTTTTCGAAAATGATGGAAGTGATAGGGCTGCTTTTAACGAAAGGGCCGGGGTTAAGATTAATGGCTTGTATTCCTGGCAGTTGCCTCAAAAAATGTTGGGTGTATATTTTAGAAAGCAGTATGGGCAGGGAAGTCTGGATTATCCCCTTTTTCATAACCGTTTGCGCAGCAGCTATAAGTCGTTTGCCCTGAGGGCATCCGGGAGTGATTGGAGCCGGACCCTAATCAGGGATTTACTGGCACAACACTCCACCCTGGAGAATATGGACCTGGATATCATGGATTTCAGACCCGCTGTTGTTTATATAAATGGCCAGTACATGGGAATTCATAACATCAGGGAGAAGGTGGATGATGATTATATTGAGAAGAGCTATCAGCTGGAGTCCGGTAGTTTTGAACTGGTAGAGAATGAGAACTATGCCGAAGCAGGGGATACCGAAGCCTATGATTACCTTGAAACCCTGCTTAATGGAGACCTTTCGGATGACGCAAGTTATAGCCTGGTGGAGGAATTGGTTGATATTGAAAATGTAAGCGATTATTTC
>CAZRPW010000024.1:0-42324 GCA_964601975.1 uncultured Bacteroides sp. | reverse complement strand
CCACTTACCCATTTACCCACTTACCCATTTACCCACTTACCCACTTACCCATTTACCCATTTACTTTCCTACTTACCACTAAAAACTTCGTTTTCAGTACTATACAACTTCTTGTTTCTCCTTGTCCCAGAATACCGTCCTGTTTTCGCGGGTGGCTATGGTTGCCATTGCAGCAGAGATGCCTTCTTCAAAGGCCTGGTCGATGTTGCAGCTGGGCTGCTTTCCTTCGCGAATCGACTCTAGCCATTCGGCAATATGGAGATGGGTGGTGTCGACCCTTCGTCCATTGCGGTAGGTGTAAAGCAGTCCCCTGCTGGCAAAGTATTGTTCCGTGGCGGTTGCCACTGAATCCACATTTTTTCGTCCCGGGATATAAGTGTAGATGGGTACGCTGGGATCGATAAGACCATTCTGAATCTTTTCCTTGTACCTTGTACTTTCCCTGCAGGCATATATGCTCAGGCTGTTGCCCATTTCCATGGAGGCATCGTGACCCATAATCACCTTACCCCGGTCACGATTACTGGCCAGAGATGCACTGTACATGAGTGTAAAATCCAGGTGAGGATACTCAAGGACTGCATTCCAAACATCCGGAACTTCCCTGATTTCATTTACATAATGCTTTTTATCTTTATCCTTGAAGAAGTAAACGCCTCCGGAGCCTGTTGCGGATTCGGGTATGCCCATTCCCAGGATCTGATTTATGGCGTCATATTCATGGGTGAGCAGGTCGCCCGACAGTCCGGTACCGTAATCCCACCAGCATCTCCAGCGGAAGAAACGTTCCGGACTCCAGGGGTGTTTTGTTTCACAGGGTTCCTCAAAAGTAGACCAGTCCACTGTTTTTTCATTGGCTTCAGGATGGATGTCGTACACCCAGGCGCCATTGGGTGAATTTCGATTGGTGCAAACCTCAATCAGGTTAATTTTACCAAGGAGATTCTTATCCACGGCCTCTTTGGCTTTAATGTAGCTTTCAGTTTGTCTTCCCTGGTGGCCCAATTGATAAACAATACCACTTTTCCTGACTTCATCCCTGACAGCATAGACCTCATCGAGGGTCCTTGTAAATCCTTTTTCAGCGTAAACATGTTTTCCCGCCCTGGCTGCATCAATGGTCATCCTTGCATGCCAGTGATCGGGGGCTGCGATAATCACAGCGTCAATATCATCGGAGGCAATCATCTCCTGGTAAGTGCGATACCGTTTTACCGTGGTTTCCATACTGCCACCAATGCCTTCACGTCCAATGTTTCCTGCTGCTGCCAGCGCCTTTTCGGCATGCACATCGAAGAGATCGCAAACCCCTGTGATTTTTATATTCAGGTCATCCTGCTGCAGGAAATCCTCATACCTCTTATTCCTGGAATCCTTGGAGGCATCTTCCTTCCATTGCTGAACGGTTTCAGGTTGAACAAATCCAGCTGCTTTCATCAACTGGGTACCCCGAATACCATATCCGATTATTCCGATTTTGAGGGCATCTCCATCATGCTTATATCGGCTGAACTCCAGGTTTTCAGTACTCATGTTAAGCTCCCGGGCCAGGTTGTGGCTTTTGATATGATCCTGTTTCCGTTTTCTCCAGGTTCCATAGGCCATTGCGCCGAGAACGGGTACAGTGGCAAATCCTTTTAACACATCCCTTCTATTCATCTTATTATCTTATTCTTGTATAACTTACTTACCCACTTACTTACTTACTTACTTACTTACTTACTTACCCACTTACTTTTTACTAACAAACTTATCCAGCCCCACCGTTTTCCACGTGGGAAATAACAGAATTACCCAGAGCGTAAGCAGCTCTATCAGGTTCTTATTAATCCATAGATAACTTCCTTCACTGGGTATAGCATAGCTTACGCCCGTAATGGCAGGGTGCGAGAGGTAATAAAACCCAAGTAAAACCATGCCGGAAATGATGGCAGGCCGGGTGAAGAGTCCAACGATCAGTCCCGCACCGATCAGTACCAGTCCCCATACGTTCAGGAAGTCCATTACATTCAGTGCTGCTGCATTTCCTGCAAGGGAATGAAACATGCCCTGGAAAAGCCCCTTCGAATCCATCAGGTAGCCCAGGGAGGACCAGTCAGGGTTCATGAGTTTTACGATGCCTTCGTACAGGAAGTGCCAGCCAATGGCAACCCTCAGGATAACCAGAGCCCACATCTGGGCAACTGTGTAGGTGTTCTGTTTCATAGGTGATTATCAATTTATCTTATTAGCAGTATGCAGCTTACCAGTGCAATACTTTCTATTTCTTTTGAAACAATCATGAAAGCATTGTAATGGGGGCGTTTCATTTGAAATACATTATTATAGGCAGATCCTATTGGGAAAGAGGCGAAATTAATAATTCTTGCTGAGAATTATTTTCAATCGATATAATTTATATTCAATAAATTTCAATCAGATATGCGATTATCCCGATTTTGAGTATTCAGGTATTTCCCGATGATGAGGGCCATTATAATTACAAGGTAGAGTTGTCCTGCAACTGCCACAAAGACTGAAAGTGATCTTGCAAGTGGGGCGCCTGGCGCGATATCTCCATAGCCCAGGGTGGTCAGGGTTACAAATCCGAAGTAAATATAGCTACTTATGATACCTGCTTCTCTTTCAAGGTTGATGAAATTGTTGGGAGCAAAGAGGTCAAGGGTTATAAAAAGGGTCGAAGCAAGCATTCCCATCAGAAGGTAGCTGTTAATTGCGCATAAAATGGTTGATTTTTCTACAGTTTCAGCTATACTTATATGGAAAATCAGAGCAATAGTGGAGAATATAAGAGATGCAGTTATTAAGAGGAAGGATGTGATACTTAGGAATATAATTTCCGGAAACAGGACCGACAAGAGCATGGTCAATATGACCAGGAGCCCCAGAGCGATAAGCATGTTAAAGGTCCGTTTCCCAAACTCGGCAGCAAAAACAGCCGAGATAACTACAATTACAAGGGCACTTCGGGTTATAAATCTCCCTATTTCATCCAGGAGGGGAGCAACAAAAATCAGAATCATTAAAGCAATAAAGAGAATGAGGTTGTTTCGCAGGAGGTTTTTCCTGGTTTCGTTCGATTGACTTATGAAATGATTCCCGGGGGCCTGTTTTGTTGTCATGTCTGTTCTGTTTCTGGTTGGCTACGAATGGTTTTTTGTATATAAAGATGGTTTTTTTGTTTCATTCTATTGTATTCAATGGAGTCTGCAAATACCCTGATCAGGGAGAGGCCCATTCCTCCGTCATCGCTTGAAGCCGGATCTGCAAACTGGTCTGGATTGTATTCAAGAGGATTAAATGGAATGCCATCATCGCTCAATAGCAAATGAATAATTCCTTCGTTCATTGAAATTGTAAACTCCATAAGGTGATTATTCTTTTCCTCAAAAGCATAGCGTATAATCATTGAAAACAACTCCTCCAACATCAACCGGATTTGCCTGGATTCCGAATTAGGGATACCCCAGGATTCTGCCAGGTCTTCGAGATCTTTCCTGATAATTGCGATGGATTGAACCTCTGATTTGTATTGAAATTTCTTCTCCACTTTAAAATTTTTAATGAATCTGTATTATTGTTCCCTCATAAATTCACCCGGGTTAATCCTTGCAAGCCTGATTGAATGGTAAAGAATAGCGATCCAGCTGAATACCACCAAAATTAGGGCACTTATTATAAATATCCATACGGGAATCTCGGTGCGATACTGAAAGTTCCTGAGCCAGCGCTCCATTAACAGAAGTGAGGCAGGAACCGACATTGCTAAAGAAATCACTGCCAACCATAGGTAGTGGATGAGCTCGGGCAGCATTATTTGCTGTATTTTCGCGCCGCTTATCTTTCTCAGGGCCGCGGCCTTTATCTTTTTTTGCATAAACAATCCGCTCAGGGCGAAGAGCCCCATACCGGCGATAATAATGGAGAGTATACTGAAAACCATCAGGATACGGATCTGTTGAAGTTCACTTTCATAAAGCGCTTCAATCAATGTGGATGAAGAATAATACTGCAGCGGATAGTCGGGAAATAAAGCTTCCCACACAGATTCCAAATGCTCGATAAGCGGTTCTGTATCGCCCGAGGGTAAAAGTGAAAAACAGAATAGCCAGGTGTATTTTGGAAAGATCACCATGGGGGATATTTCATAATCCAGTCCCGAAAGGTGAAAGTCCTCCACAATACCAGTGATGGGGCCTGGCCAGATTAAGCCAGGATAGCCAAAATCCAGTGTGAGCTCACTACCAATCAACGATTCGGGTTTGTCAGTGATCATTCTTGCAGCAGTTTCGTTGAGAATGAAAAATTCTGCTGAATCATACGGGTTATAGTCCTGTGGCATGTTTACACCATGGAGTATGTCAAGATTATAGAAGCTGAGAAAATTTTCCTCCACCGGGAATAAGAAAAGCTGTTTTTCACCCTCATCAATCCCGTTAATTTTGAACTTGTTGGCGTCCATTGCCTGCCCTGTGGGTTCCTCCATGCTTGCTGTAACCATCGCCACATTGGGATTCTCCATCATTTTCTCTTTAAACAGGGGGAATTGGTCCACGATGGAACGATGGAGACTGTGTATGTGGACTGCTTCGGCCCGACTGGCTCCCAGTTGTTTGTTCATGGCAAAACGGGTTTGCCTGGTAATCATGAACAGGTTCGAGACCAACATGAAAGTGATAATGAATTCCAGGATAATGATGGAGCGAATGAAGATACTCTTGCCGTTCATGTTAGGTGGTGGACCTGTTTTTGCGGAAAGGAATCTTTGTTGCAGGTGTACATAGAGCCGGTTGGTGGAGATTATTGCTGTGATATACGCACTGAATACGACCAGAGCCAGCAGCAAAAGGACTGAAATCAGGAATATGCCTTTATCCATGGTTGCTGAAGTGCCTCCAAGATTTTCGATAAGCGGAGAGAGTAGGAGGGTGATTAAAATTCCCAAAACAAAAGAAAGAATTCCAATGAGTAGATTGTCCAGGAGAAACTGTTTGAAAAAAATACGCTTTCCTGCCCCCATCTGCCATTGTATGGTCAGACGACGAATCCTCATCTGGTTTTGACTGTAGGATAGAAGGGTGAAGTTGAACCAGGCCAGAAGGAATACCAGGGTCCCAGTAATAATTAGAATGAGCACGGTTCTGAAACGAACATTTGCTTGAATTTCCCTGGCTTTGTGAGATCTCAGATGTATATCGGTAAGAGGCTGCAGCTTTGGATTGATCTTGCTTATATATGCCTCGGAAGCATTATTGTCCATGAACATTTTGATCTCCTTTTCGGTTTCCAGGGGATCAATGCCGGGATGAAGTTTAAGATAGGCCCATGCTGTGCTCTCATCTTTTAAAGGATCTTCATATGAGGTGAGCAGGGATATGTTAAAATGTGAATTTTCGGGAAAGTCCCTGATTATAGCTGTTACTGTATATGTTGATGGATTTAACTCAAACTGGTGCATCAGACGGAAGCTTTTCCCCACGGGATTTTCTGCCCCGAATAATCTTAAAGAGGTAGATTCGGTGAGGACAGCTTGCCCGGGAGCGGAGAGCAGGTTTTCGGGGTCTCCAATGATTACGCTGGCATCGAATATTTCCAGGAATTCAGCATCACAGGTATAGGCAAATTCTTCATAGAAGGTATCTTCCTCAATAAAAATGGCAGCTTTTCGGAAAGGAGCCAGCCGACCCGATTTTTCGATTCCGGGAAGCATGTCTGAAAACATAATCCGGTTCAATACCATCCCATGGAGTATCCTTGCCGTGTGACGATAAAAACCTTCATTGTTTTCTTCGAATGTAAGTCGGTAAATTGATTCCTTACCCGGGTAGGCTCGATCAAATGATAGCTGCCAGGCGGACCATTGGATGGTCGAAAGAAATGTGCTTATTCCAATGGCGAGTCCGGCAATTACAAAAACCGCATATAGTAGGTTTTTACGAAGGCTTCTTAAGCTTAGTAACAGATGCTTCCCTATCATGGCTGAATTCCTGGCAATTGTAAATATAGTAAATCAGGACTGATATCCTGTCCAAATAGTTGCTGATATATTTAATTGCCAATTTTAAATTGCAGTTGACGCAAAGTAAAAGGTTGTTGACTGTAATATTAGTGTATTATATTGAAAAACAAGTAAATAGCTGTGATTTGGTTCTGGGTTTTTGTAATTTGTTGATGTGAAAATCCGTCCATACATATTACTGCTTGCCTTTGTGTTCATTTTCCCTGGATTATACGCACAGGTTGAAAGATACCAGCATCCGGTTTATGACATTAGTTTTGAGGCCTCTCCAAACTGGAAGGAGAAGCCCCAGGATGCCGAAAGTCAATATTATAGTGTTGTAAATCCCAATCACAACATGGAAATAAGTCTCAGGTATATTCCAGATTGCAGGAGGCCGGAGAAATATATGAGACGGATGTCGGGTTTAAAGGGACTGGTTTGTCATCGGGGAGCTTATGATACCATTCTTAACCATCAGAAAGCGGTGGTTATGAGTGGTAATGGCCTTGAGGGCAGGGAATCCTATTCCACTATTATAATCGGTTTTCCCAAAGACAATGGTTTGTACCTCATGGAAATTAGCTGTCCGGAAAACTGTACAGCGGTTCATCTTAAACGGGTAAGAACCATCCTGCAGACGGTCCGTATTGGTCCCGTCTCACCCGGAGGAAAGTGCATATAGCCGACTGGCAGTGCAGAGGATCAATAATTCATATCTCTTTAGTTTGTGAATATCCTGAAAAACTAATTACAATAATAAGTCTTACATTTGTGTGTGTTTCTGAAATTCATACAACCTTCCATTGAGGTTTTAAACCTGAGGATAGACGAGCCTGTTACGACTGTAACCGATCTGATAATGGCTGCCATATGTTTTTACGCCTATTTCAGGATCAGGGAACAGGAATCCACAGGTAAAATCAAATGCTATTTCAAATATTATTTTCTGACCCTGGGAATTGCGACCCTGGCAGGTGGATTGCTGGGGCATGCTTTTTTATATTCCCTTTCTCCACGCTGGAAGCTTGTTTCGTGGGTCTTTACCCTGATTTCTGTAGCCATTTTCTCACATGCCCTTATTGAATTGGCAAAACCACTTCTGAAACCTGGTTTTTCCCGCATGGTATCCAGGGTAAACTTGCTGATTCTATCGCTGGCGCTGTTGTATACCCTTTACACGCTGGCCTTCTCGGCGGTAAAATACTATACCATATTCGGGATGTTTGCGGTGGTGGGCTCCCTTAGTTATTTTATCTATCAGAAGACTGAAAGCAGGGGGGTTGTAAAGCTGATGGTGGGAGTTGGGGTCGGGTTGCTATCTGCTTTTATTTTTAGTTTTGAATGGGGTATAGGCCCCTGGTTTAATCACAACGATATCAGTCATGTGATTTTGAGTTTCAGCGCCTTTTCCCTGTACAAAGGAGCAGTCCTGATTATTGAGGCACCCAGCCTGGTTTAGGCTGTTATTCCAAATCTTTCACACATCGGAATCCTCCTGCAATATCAACCCAGTGCTGGGGCAATGCGTTTCTATTACTAACGCTGGAGCATCCACCTCCCGAGTGCCATCCGCCTCCTCTTAACGCCCTGAAGTTTCCATGGGAAGGTCCTTGAGGGTTTTCTTCCGGTGACTCCGGGTAATAGTCCGGAGCAAACCAGTCACTTACCCACTCCCATACATTGCCTGACATATCATATAAACCGTATCCGTTGGCTTCATAGGAAGCTGTTTTTACCGGGCCCTTTTCAGCTTCCGGATCATTAAAGCGTGCTTTGGCATGGTCTGCTTTTTCACCGTAGGGAAAAGCTATAAATTCAAGTCCGCCCCTGGCCGCTACCTCCCATTCGGCCTCGGTGGGCAGACGTTTTCCTGCCCATTCGGCATACAGAGTGGCCTCAAAATGACTCACACCTACCACGGGATGATCCGGGTAGTCCATTCCTGATTTATAGATATCCATTCCCCAGAATTCCGGGAGTTTGTGACCACTTGCCATGCAGAATTCGTGGTATTTCTCATTGCTCACCTCGCACTTATCCATGTAAAAGGAGTGTAGGCTAACCTGGTGAGCCGGAAATGAAATAGAGTTTGGGTTGGCATTGGATCCAATCATATACTTTCCTGCGGGTATGCGGACCATTCCTTCGGGGCAGGCGGGATCCTGTGTGGTATGCCCGAATAAGAATACAGGAAAGCAAATGAAAAGGGTAGTAATAAGGCTTCTGTAGATCATCTGACTTATGTCTTTAGTGCAATCAAAAGTTATGATAAAATTCTTAATTTCAAGCATCCTGAAATGCTCATTTGATGCGGAATCTTTTTCTACTTTTAACCCTTCTGATAATCCCCCTGACCTTGGTGGCCCAGCGAAACATCACTGCATTCAGGCTGAATTCCCCTCTTACTATTGATGGGATTCATGAAGCTGAGCGCTGGGCAGGGGCCGATTCCGCGGTGGACTTTACCCAGATGGAGCCATCCCCCGGAGCTGCCGCTTCGCAGCCGACGGTAAGTTATATTGGCTTCGATGAAAACAATATCTATATAAGTGTGAACCTTTACCAGGAGTCGGAGGTTCTGGCCAAGGCAATGACCCGGGATGCATTCACCAAGGGGGATGACTGCTTTGCCCTGGTAATCGACCCCTATAATGATAACCGTTCAGGCTACGGTTTCTGGATGAATCCCCTGGGAACTCAGAGCGACTTCCGAATCAATGATGACGGGCGCAGTATTGATGAAAACTGGGATGTAGAATGGGCTTCAGCTGCTTCCGTGCATGAGGCTGGGTGGACACTGGAAATGGCTATTCCTTTCAGAAGTATCCGTTTCAAACCGGGAACAGATACCTGGGGTGTCAATTTCGGCAGGGTAATCAGGAGCAATTTTGAAACTTCCTACTGGTCCGGTGCTATGTCGGAGGACTTCAGGATCAGCCAGGGGGGCAAGGTGAGCGGGATTGTCCTTCCCGATGGAGGAGGCAAGCTGACACTCTTTCCTTATGCTACCTTGAGGTATGAAAATAATGATTTCACAGGAGTTCAAAACAAGGTCAGTCCCGATGCCGGAATTGATGTTAAGTGGCAGGCTTCACCCAATTTTACTTTGGACGGAACCATTAACCCTGATTTTGCGACTGTTGAGGCTGACCAGGAGCAGATTAACCTGACCCGATATGAACTCAACTATCCGGAAAAAAGGCTCTTCTTCCAGGAGGGGAATGAGATGTACTCTACCCGGATTAAAACCTTCTATTCCAGGCGCATTGAGGATATATTGTACGGAGCGAAGTTGAATGGGAAGTCCGGGAAGTATAACTTCAATGCCATGAACGTAAGAGAGATGCAGATGGGCGAGGATGGAGACTCGCCCTCCTATTTTTCAACGGCAAGGGTGAAAAGGGATTTCCTGGAATCGTCTTCGGTGGGGATAACAGCGGTTGACAGAAGGAATGACACCTCCTATGTGAGTTCGTTCAGCGGTGATTATGTCTTGAACTTTGGGGAGACCTGGAAACTGACAGGCCAGCTGGTGGCCAGTCTGCCGGGCGACTTCCTCTCCCACAGTGCATGGTTTGTAAGGTTTGCCAAGGAGAATAATTTCTACCACATGCATCTCAGGTATTCCGAATTTGGCGAGAACTTCAAGGAGAATGTGAACCAGACTGGTTATGTGGTGGACGATGACCGCAGGGAAGTGGATAGTGACCTTAGCTACAGGTGGTGGCTCAGAAACAGGCTTTTCCAATACATTGAGGTTGAATCTAGGAATAACATGTTCTGGGCCCGTACCACAGGCGTTCGGAGAAGCTGGAATTTTTCGCAGAGTGTGGAATTCTATCTTCAGAACCGTTTCTCCTTTGAATACCGCTACAATAATGAATACAAGCTCTTCGATAAGGAATATTTTAACTACAGGCATGCCTTTGAACTTGGATACAATACTGCAGAATGGAGCTATGCAGAGCTGGAGTACTCCTTTGGGCATAACTTTGACCGCGATTTTAAAAGGCTCTCTCTTACGGGCAGATTGAAGATTACTGAAAACCTATCTGCCCAGTACACTGGTGACCTGATTCACTTCAATCCCGATACTACAAACAGTTCCACTGTGATCAATGTACTGTCTCTGAATTATAATTTCACCAGGGATTTGTGGATCAGGGTATTTGCCCAGAACAGCACGCACAACAGCAAGGTCTATTTTTACGGGATGGCCGGCTGGCGTTTCAAGCCCCCCTTTGGAGCCCTCTACCTTATATATTCTCATGATCAGGAGGCGGAGATTTTGGGCGACCCCGCCCGGGCCGATGCCTTATTCCTTAAACTAACCCTTCCTATTACCGTTTTCAGATGATGACTTGATTTTTGATTCCTTTTATTAACTTGTATAAAAAAACGCTTATGGAACGATCAGAACAGGCAAAAGAGCTATTCCTCAGTGGAAACAATTGTGCGCAATCTGTCCTCCTTTCATTTGCCGATGATATGGGCTACAGCAAGGAGCTTGCACTTAAAGTCTCAGCCGGATTCGGAGGTGGAATGGGCAGGGAGCAGAGCACCTGTGGAGCGGTAACCGGGGCCATCATGGCACTGGGGATTCTGAAAGGGGAGAAGGCTTCAGATAATGACGAGCTCAAATCGCATACTTATAGTGCGGTACAGTTGTTTATGAAAAAATTTACGGATGAATTTAAAAGCACCAATTGTGGGGTGTTGACCGGTTGTGATTTTAGAAGCGATGCGGGAAACGAGAAGTTTAAAAATGAAAAGGTGATGGAAAATATATGCGCACCCTGCGTGAAAAGAGCGGTGGAGATTGTAGAAGCACTAAAATAATGAAGATGAATTGGGACGGGTTTGGAGAACTCCAGGTATATGTGAAGGAGCGAATTGCAGAATTTGATTTGATTTCCAAGGAGAGGAAGACAAAACTAAAACGGCTGGCAAAGGAGATCCAGGGTATGAATGGTGAGCCAGTGAATCTGATCTTTATATGCACCCATAATTCCAGGAGAAGTCACATGGCCCATCTCTGGGCCTCCCTGGGGGCTAAATTTTACGAGGCTGAAGGTATTGCTTCCTTTTCAGGAGGTACTGAAGCTACTGCATTTAATCCGATGGCTGTGAATGCCATAAAGGATGCAGGATTCAGGGTCTCCACCAAAATTCCCGGGGCTAATCCGGTTTACCTGGTAAGCCATCCGGGTATCGAGGAAGGGATTAGGGTGTTTTCAAAGAAATACTCCGATCCGCCAAATCCGGCCCGGGGTTTTCTTGCGGTAATGACCTGTTCTGATGCCGATGAGGCCTGTCCCATCGTTGCCGGGGCAAGTTCCAGGCACGCCATTACCTATGAAGATCCCAAAGCTTATGATGGCACTCCAGAAGCCAGGGAAGCCTATGCAGAACGGTGTCGGCAGATAGCCAGGGAAATGCTTTTTACCTGTTCTCTTAGCCGTGAATCGCTCTGACAGGAATTTCAATCCCGTCCGAGAGGTCGTTCATGGCATTAATCAGTCTTATATATTTGTAGCGGAAGAGTTCATCAAGGCGAATCGCCCTTTCAGTGATAGTTCCGCTACTCAGTAGCGAAAACCGCATACATCCCTTCAGCAGGGGGTTTTTGGGTGTCACCCACCTGCTTCCGTCCCATAAAGCCACATTGGCAAAATAGCTGTCTGTAATCCACCCATTTTTAACAATCAGGATATCATCGCAGGAGCCTCGTTGCTCGTAGAGCTTTTCTAATTCGGATCTGTCGGCATATTTATACCCATAGCTGATACTATCTGATCTTACTACTTTCAGAGAATGGATTTTGGGCTTATGGTAGGGCAAAATTTCCACCTGGGTGATATCGCGACCATAGAGAAGCCGGCATTTATAAACGCCCTGCGTGGCCGAATCCGGGACTGATATGTGCGCTGACAGATCGGGATGGCGCGTGAGACCCAGCAGCTCTTCGCGGGTGCGATTGAATCTCGACTGGTGAAGGGAGAGTTGAAGCACTTCCCCGTTGAGGATCTTTATGCTTTCAATATATTGGGACATAGACCTTATTTATCATCTCATCATATTCGTGCTGGCAAGTGCTTTGAAAGGTAATGCCACCTCCGCTTTTAAAGAAAAGTTTATCGTCCTTTTTCTCCATAAAGCGAATGGCTACGGCCGAATTCAGACCCCTGCCATCCCAGTGGCCAAATACCCCCGTATAGTAGCCCCGCTCATAAGACTCTGCCTTTCGAATGATCTCCAGGGTCCTTTTTTTAGGTGCTCCGCATATAGATCCGGCAGGGAGTAATTTAAAAAACTTTGTTCCCAGCGCCGAGGAGAAACCGGCAGGCAGTGTGCCGGATATTTCCGAGCTCATTTGCAGCAATTCTCCCTGGTGGGTTCTTATACTTTCGATATACTTGAACCTTCTTACATGTACATTTGATGCGATTATACTCAGGTCATTTCGGATCAGGTCCACAATGGTATTATGCTCTGCATCTTCTTTCCGGTCGTTGCTCAGCCGCGTTTCGGCTCCCGGGATATTTGCATCGATGGTTCCCTTCATGGGATTGGAGGTGATTGTATTACCTTCAATCTTCACAAAGCGCTCGGGACTGAATACCACCAGTTCATCCTCAAGGTATAATTTGAAGGAAGCCCTGCTTGCATGGAAAATCTCCTCCAGGCTGTAGTTGCATTTTACCCGGGTGGGAAAGGTGAGATTCAGAAGGAAGGAATTTCCGTAGAGAATCTGATCCCTTACCATTGAGAATGCAGCTCGGTATATTTCCCGGTCAGGGGGTAATTTGGTAAAGGTGATGGGGGTCGGTGGAAAGCTCGCCAATGCCGGCTGAACATTCCCAAACATTTCCAGGTAAAATCCTTTTGATTCAGCTTCCTCAGCCGGAAGCACAATGTTATCCTCTCCGGAGAAGCTTATAAGAAACACAAAGGGAGACCCCGAACTTCCGAAACGGTTCATCAGTTCGATGGTCTCCTGTTTTGAATACCTTGGCAGCTTCCGGTTCATGGCTGCAAAGATACATTAATCCCCTTTCTCAGGAGGGCAGCTTCTTATGGTACCAGAGATCCAGGAGAAGCCAGATTAAAATCGACAGGAGGTAGATTCCTATCCCATAAAGGGTCGTATACATTGAGATCTTCAGTCCACCATAAACAAGTGCCGGGGATATATCACCGGCGCGTTCAATGGCCCCAAATGCTTCCGTTAAACCAATGAGCTGTCCCAGGATTCCAAAGATCATGGTAAAGAGGCCCATCGATTTGACATAAGCAAGCCTGGTCCTGAAGGCCTCAGATTTTAAGGCCTTCCCCGAGGCAATCAGAAGCACAAATACCACGGTCGTAGCCAGGATGATCAGCAGCAGGATTGTAAGAATACCCATAAAGAGCGGTCCGCCGTAGTGAAATAAGTTATTCAGTGTTTCCATAATAGATGAATTAAAGTTAATAAAAGATATGCTTACAAAGCTAAGCGTAGCGCGCCATACAGATCAAGGTCGAATCCGTCCGGAAACCTGTTTTCCGTCGACGTTCCCCCTTTTGGGTCGCTTTTTTTGCGATATTTGATTCCGAACAAATGAAAACCTATAAGCAAATAATCTTCTGGATTGTTGCCCACGGCAGCATGACCCTGATCTTTGGAAAATGGTTTGAAGGCTATGTGGAGGCCTTTTACTATGTTTCCCTATTACTGCCGGTAGTAATGGGCACCTCTTACTTTTTTAATTACTTCCTGGTGCCCCGCTACCTTTTCACCCGGAAGTTCTGGCTATTCGGACTCTATTCTTTCTATATGCTGGTGGTTTCCCTTACTTTGGAATTGTTTGTAAGCGTAATCGCCATGCTTTTGATGGTCCATTTCGGCATCAACAGTGCCGCGGCACTTGTAACCGATGTTTTCACCCTGGCCATCGTCTTGTATTTTGTGGTCCTTATTAAATCCTTCATCCTGCTGATCAAACACTATTTTATGGACCAGGGAGCGATTACCCAGCTCCAGGAGGAACAACTGAAAATGGAGAAAGGATATATAACGGTGCGGTCCAACAGGAGAACTTCCAGGATTGAATTCGATCAACTGCTCTATGTTGAAAGCATGGCCGATTACATAAAGATTCATCTTGCAGATGGGGGAGAGGTGGTCTCCAAGGAGAAGATCAGCCACCTTGAAACAGAATTACCCGATAGTTTCCTGAGGATTCATCGCTCTTTTATAGTCAACAAGCGTAAGATTTCGTCCTACAACAGGGAAGAATTGCATATTGGTGAGATTGAGCTGCCGGTGAGCCGTAGTTATCGCAGCAGGGTCATGTCAGGCCTGGGTACTCAGCAAGCTTAATTATCCAGCGCCCGCTCCTCATCTGGGTTCAGTTTAGCTCCTTTTACAACCTTATCCTTGCTTACCGTATTCACAGATAACACCAGGATGCAAACTAAAAATATGACCAGTTGTTTGGCATCTTCCAGCAGGATCATACCCACGATTGAAAGCAAGGCTACACCTTCAATCATGGCCCAACGGATGATCATGGCTACCTGGTATTGCTCAAATTTTTTAACAAAAGGATCGATTTCTCGAATGGCAGCCATCTTTCTGGACGAAAGCGTGTAGCCCAGAGGGATCATACCCAGTAGAAATATATTCACCAGCGTAAGGATGTCAATGTCATCCTTGAACTCAGGTATTGCCATGTCGTTCATGAAGATACCCACGAAAAAAAAGAGTAGTAATCCTGTGTTTAATGCGTAGAATATGAGTTTTAATGCCCTGAATGATTGTTTTGGATGTAATCCCTGTCTTTGCATAGCCCCCTCGTTTTAGACAATAAATATAAGGAAACTCCGAATAAAGCTAATTTGATTGCTGCTTATAAGAGCCTTCCATCACCTCTTTCACCTTTTGAAGGTATTCAAAGCCATATTTTCTGTCAGGTAACAAGTATCCTCCTTCAATCCATTCGTTCCATGAAAATAGGGTTATGAGTTTTATCTGGTCGGGATGTTTGTCGCAATATGCTTTTGCTTCCTGCAGATAGACCGCAAAGCTTTCGGGCGACTTATTATAGCAAACGATATCCTTTTTCCCTTTGTGCGGAAACCTGGGGGTATCATCCCAGCCAATGGAGGCATTGGGAAAAAAGGGTATGTCGAGTGCTTCATCCCATTCATTCCTGATTTCAATGGCTTTGTTTGCCCATTTAATGTAGTCCTGCTCATTCATCCAACCCCAATTGTACTGGGCGGCACTGTTAAACTTCAGGTTTTCAATTATTTCCAGTCGACCCGGATCGGGCTGTCCATAGATTATTAATTGAAGGTGGAGTCCCGGAAACCCTGCCTCTATGGTCTTTTCTCTGAAATAGTTAAGTGCCTTTTCGCTCTGCTCTACACCACCCAGTCCCTCCATTAAATTATCGAGGCTGAATATTGAAAAGACAGGCAAACCCTCAATCTTAAAATAGTTGGGTCTATTGAAATAATTATGGATGACCCTGTCGACAATGGTTTTAAAGTTTTCCAGATCAACAGCGCCATCCCACAGCAGGGTGTCAGTATCTTTAAACTTGTGTACGTTCCAGTAGTTTTGTTTCACATCGTGATTGGCCCACATCAGATAAAAATCCATAAGCGCATTGTTAGGGGCTTTCAGAAATCCATTATTCAAAGTGCTCTCAAGAAATGGCCCCTCATCAAACCAGTACCAGTCGAAAATAAAGGTGTTTACCCCATGCTTGCTTGCTGCACTAATCCATTTCTCCATCACCTTCGGATCATCATCCAACTCATAACCCCACATGGGCTCCTTTGGCTGATAATGTCCCTCAAAGCGGGGGCTTCCTTTCTTAATAATTTCCCATTCACCGGAGCGTTCCGGCCAGAGCATATCACCAAAACGCTGATCATGATGGCAAGAAGGCCAGATATAGGCTGCAACACTATATTCCCCCTTTTCGCATGGAAGATCAGCGCTCTTTTTATTTGGAAGCTCTGCGCTTCTTTCGTCCGCTCTTTTTGCAGGACCGGCACAGGAAACCTGTATCAGGCTAATTGAAATGAAAAAGAGGACTTGGAATTTTCTGGTTTTTCGAAGCATGGCCGCGGTTTTTAAAATCATTTGGGCAAAAACACTTCAATATACTAAGATCCGGGCAAATTTTCCTGAAGGACACTTTTGACAACAATTCGACCATATTCACGTATTTAATTATATGAAGAAAATACTTTTCCTGCTTCTGATTGCCACTGTTTACAGTTGCTCAAAAAGTCCTGCAGAAGATGAATTCCCCATCAATGATGGAACTCCCGAATTTGAGCCTGTAATATTCCACGGGAATCTGGAGATTTTCGGAGATGACCAGGATTACAGATGGTTGAATGATTTCCACGAATCCGGATACAATGTCGTAGAGGGTAGCATTAATATTTTTAGGATTTTGGATACAAGCATTTGTGATTTGTCCAAATTGGAAAATATTGTAGAAGTTCACGGAAGCTTATATGTCGGTGAATCTGTTCTATCCGTGGAGATCTTTCGTAAGCTCAGAAAGCTTACCGGTAGTCTGACATTGAATGATGTTACCAGTAAGTCTCTTGCGCCACTCGCCTTCATTGAGGAAGTTGGTTCAATCGCTTTCTATCGCATGTCTCTTGATGAGGGTGTTGTCTTTTCAAGCATAGACTCCATAGAATCTGTTGATTTAAAATTTGTAGAGATGGATGGTGATATATGCTTTCCCAATATCAGCAAAGCCCAATCCATCACTATCCTTGGCTTTACGGGTGGAGGTTTTGATTTTCCAAAATGTAAAACAGTGGATTATTTGGACATCTCAAGTTCCGATTTCCTTAATTTAGATGGAGTTAAGGCCATTGAAGAGGTTGGTTCCTTCCTCGAGATCCGTGAAAATGATAATCTGGAAACTCTGGAAGCACTGGAGAACCTTAATAAGGCCCAGCGTATCTGGATCAGTGGGAATTATAATTTGGGAAGCCTAAATGGACTGGAAAACCTCTCAGAGGTCTCACGTTTTGAAATTATTTCTAACCATAATCTTGTAGACTATTGTGCTGTCCAGGCATCGGTTTGGGGAAGTTTAACAAGTGAAAATTATTTTGTGATTGGTAATAAATACACTCCTTCACAGGAAGAGCTGATAAGGGGGAATTGCAGAGAGGAATAAAAAAAGCAGCTACCCGATATAGGTAACTGCTTTGCGAATAAAGTGAACGAGAGAGGAGTCGAACCCCCAACCTCCTGATCCGTAGTCAGGTGCTCTATCCAGTTGAGCTACTCGTCCGGTTTCAGGGTGCAAATTTAATTAAATTAGGTCAATTCCAAAACCTTTATTTAACTTTCATGTTCCTTTTATATACCTCATAAAAGCAAAGCCATGAAAAAAGTATTCAGAATCCTGTTGATTACCATTGCTTCCATCCTGCTTCTGCTCATTTTAATACCCATCCTATTTAAGTCAAAGATTGAAAGCACGGTGAAAGAAAAAGTGAATGAGCATGTATATGCCACTGTCGACTGGTCACGTTTCAGCCTCTCGCTGTTTCGGGGTTTTCCCGATCTGAGCATCAATCTGCACCAGGTTTCGGTGGTGGGACAGGAGCCTTTTGAAGGGGATACCCTGCTGGCTTTGAAGCGTTTCGAGTTCAGGGTAAATCCTTTCTCTGCCTTTAGGAAGGATCTACAGGTGAAGTCAATCCTGCTGGATCATCCCCTGATTAACGGGATTGTGCTGGAGGACGGAAGGGCAAACTGGGATATTACAGAAGCTGTGGAAGAGGAGCTTGTTGTGGAGCCGGAGGAAGAGGCCGGTGGAGAATCTTCCATGTCGGTTTCCCTGGAAAAATTCGTCATCAAAAGCGGACGTGTTTATTACAACGATGCAGCAATGGGTGCTGATGCAGCCATGGAGGACTTCAACCTGGAACTGACAGGAGATTTCTCCATGGAGGAGACAACGCTGAAATTGAGCGTGGATATTCAGGGCATTGATGCCCGCTATGGCGGAATCCGGTATATGAAGGGGGGAAGTTTTGGTCTTGACCTGCTCGCTGCTGCAAATATGGTGGAGAACCGATACACCATGCTTGAGAATGAGATACGGATGAACGGACTTACCCTTGGGACAGAGGGCGAAGTGAGGATGATGGACGATGGCGGAATGGATATGGACCTGCGCTTCTTTACCCGTGAAACCACCTTTCAGACCCTGCTTTCCATGGTGCCGGCCATTTACCTTAGTGATTTCGAGTCCATGGAAGCAAAAGGCTCCTTCGTGCTTGAAGGTGCGCTCAAAGGGGTGATGAGGGATTCTCTTATGCCTGATGCGCTTTTGAAGCTGGAAGTTAAAGATGGCTTTTTCTCCTATCCCGACCTGCCCAAGGATGTTTCTGATGTGCAGGTACAGTTAGAGCTTAACTATGATGGAAAGGATATGGACCAGACAACAGTCGATCTGGAGCAGTTTCATCTTTCACTGGGAGGGAACCCATTTGATGCCAGCATGCATGTGAGCCATCCGCTGAGTGATATGCAGGTCAAAGGCGAATTGAAAGGACTTATCGATTTCAGTACCCTGAAGGATGTGGTTCCCATGGAGGAAGTGGGTATTGAGGGAAGGCTGACAGCTGATGTGAGGGTAAACACCCGCATGTCTTATATCGAGACGGAGGATTACGAGAAGGTTGACCTGGACGGATTGATCTTAGTTGAGGGCTTTATTGTAGAGAGTCCGGATATTCCAGTGCCTGTGGAGGTGCATAAGCTGGAAATGATTTTTAATCCAAGGTATGTCGATCTGGTGGGAGCAGACCTGAATATGGGACGATCCGACCTGCATATGAAAGGGAAACTTGCAAATTTCATTCCCTATATATTTAAGGGAGAAGCCATTTCGGGAGCATTGAAAGTCTCATCCCTATTGCTCGATGCTGATCAGCTGATGCCCGAAAGTGCAGAGGAAGATCTTCAGGAAGGAGCGCCTGCCGACTCCCTGAGCGTTACGGCACAGACGAAAATTCCGGGGAATATTGATTTTGCGCTGGACCTTGATATGAAGGAAGTGATTTACGACAGTATCTTGATAGAGAATGTCCTTGGAAAAGTAAAGGTAAGCAATGGAGTAGCCGATCTTGCCGGATTGAAGCTGGATGTGATAGGCGGCAGCGTTACAGTTACCGGAAGCGTGGATACCAGGAAAGAATTTGCCGCTGCGGACCTTTCCCTGGATATGCTGGATGTTGATATTCCTACGGCATATGCCACTTTTGTGGCCGTGGAGCGACTGGCGCCAATGGCCAAATACTGTATGGGTTCTGCCAATTTGAAATTACGGTATAGCTCATTGTTGGATGAGAACTTTTCTCCCCTGTATGAGAGCATTGATGCCGATGGTCAGGTTTTTACAAAAAACCTGCAGGTATATAACACCCAGTCTTTTGTCCGCCTGAGTGAACTGCTGAAGAATGAGAAATTCCGTGAGATGGCTCCCAACGATATGAATATCAAATTCAGAATTAGAGATGGAAAGGTGATCGTGGATCCCTTTACTATGAAGTATGACGATTCAAAAATCACGGTATCCGGACGGCATGGGATAGACATGACGCTCGACTACCTCCTGGATATGCAGATCGCAAAAGCAGATATGGGATCTGGTGTGAATGATGTGATGAATGGCTTGTCAGCCCTGGCCGGTGGTGTGGGGATTGCTATTCCTGAATCCGATATCGTGAAGATAAAGGCTAAGATCACCGGGACTTTCAGTGATCCAAAGATTTCAACCGATCTGACTGGAAACCTGCAATCGGGTAAAACGGCAGTGAAAGAGGCCGTTGAAGAAAGGGTTGTGGAAGAGCTCAGGAAGGTGGAAGAGGATGTGCGTGAGGAGGCTTCTGAAAAGGCTGATGAGATTATTACTAAGGCGGAGGCGGAGGTGGAAAAGATAATGGAAGATGCCCGGAAAGCAGGGGAGGAGCTGGTGAAAGAGGCAGAGAAACAGGGCGAGGAACTGGTGAAGGAGGCTGGTAGCAATTCCCTTAAAAAAATCGCTGCCCGAAAGGCTGCGGATGAGATGGTGAGGCAGGCAGAGAAGCAGTCTGAAAAACTCTTACAGGAAGCGCAGCTTAAAGCCGATGAGAAGATGGAGAAAGCCAGGGCAGAGGCCGGGCGCATATAAATAAATGAGGCTGTCCACCATGGTGAACAGCCTCGTTAAAATTATTTTCAAGTAAAGGTTTAGAACCTCTTTTCCTTGATACGTGCTTTTTTACCGGTAAGCTCGCGGAAGTAGAAGATGCGTGCTCTTCTTACCCGTCCGTGCTTGTTGATATCAACTTTATCGATAAAAGGTGAGGCAACTGGGAAAATCCTCTCAACACCAATATTCCCGGACATTTTACGAACCGTAAAAGTTTCGGTACTACCTTTTCCGCGGCGTTGGATGACCACTCCCCTGTACTGCTGGATACGCTCCTTATTACCCTCTTTAATCTTATAGTGAACAGTAATGGTATCACCTGCGCTGAATTTGGGTAATTCATTCTGGCTGGCATATTCCTGGTCAACAACCTTCATTAAATCCATGATTCTATATTTATTATTTTGTAAGCCTGATTTAACAGGTCGCAAAAGTACGAATTATTTTCGTATTTGACTAATAGAGAAAAGGATTTATTAACAATTAATGGGCATCTCCCTTGGGCATCTTCAGGTTTTTACCGGCATCTTCCACCACAGTCTTCTTCCATTGCTCTGAATAACCAGGCTGGTCGGGACTCAGGGGGTAGCCTGTTTCGCTTCTCAGAAATTTTCCATTTTCTTCTTTCTTGACATTCCCATCGATGTACTTCACAAGCAGGAACTGGCCCAGTTCCTTGTAGCGCTGAACAGTATAGTCTCCCATATTTACCGAGTAATTCGTGATGAACTCCCGTGCAAGTTCGGGGTTTGTCTTCTGAAGAACGGCAGCGGCAGCATCTATTGCGGCCACTTCGGTTATAAATTTTTCTTCAAGTTCTGACTGAACCTTCCTTACATCCTCCATCATCATATTATATCTCAGGTAGCTGAAATTAGAGACGAAGCTAAAAGCCCAGAAGGCGGCAGTCTCGGAGTAGGTAAGAAGGTCTCCGTTCCCCACTGCATAGGATTCAGGCACGCGTGTCATGCCACTGTACATCGGAACATAGGTGGTGGCTGCTGCATCATCAATTCCAAACCAGAAAATCCCACCCAACCAGTCGGGTTTCATGGGACGGCATTCGGCCACGAATGAAAACCCGGTTTGCTGTGTGGCAGTGGCTCTTTCATTCACATACATTTTTCCGTCATATTCCCAGGTCAGCGGGCGCCAGCGGTAGGGGAGTCCAAAGGCTCCGGCCCCGGCATCCTTGCTCATATCCAGTTCAGTTCCTTCCAGGTGATCCCTCATGAAATTCATCAGGTCCTTATTAGAAAGTTTACGATTGGGTTTAATAAAGAGTGGCATCCTGTTTTCCAGGTCTTCTCCTTTAACATAGCTGAAGTATTGCTCCATATCGTCGTTGATATCCTTAAAAAACGACCATACCCTCATATCGCAGAAACGGGCTCCTCCAAAATCTACAGGAGCGTAAGTATCTGAAAAACTGAAATCGGCATCCGAGCCTTCGTAGAATCCTTTTTCTCTTGCAAAATCAATGACATCCGGAGCATAGAGGCAATTTTCAGGGTCATCCAGGGGGAATTGCTGGATTCTTGCCTGGTTGGCATGCCCGCTTACGTATCCATCGGGGATTTTGACGGCAACCCAAACGGCTCCTTTATTCTTATTGTAGGTCTTGCCCTTTTTAGTAACCATCTCTGTTCCTTTTCCGATCAGTTCGAGGATCCATACCTCATTGGGGTCGGCAATTGAAAATGATTCTCCGGAACTGTAGTAACCATAGTCGGCCACCAGCTCACCCATGATATTGATTGCCTCCCGCGCACTGCGGGCTCTTTGAAGGGTGATGTAAATCAGGCTGCCGTAATCAATCAGCCCGGTAGTATCTATTAATCCACTTCTGCCCCCATAGGTGGTTTCGCCGATGGCTACCTGGTGTTCATTCATATTCCCAACTACCGAATATGTGTGCGAGAGTTGGGGAATGCGTCCCAGGAATTTGTTGGTATCCCATTCATATACATCAAGCATGGCACCCGGAGGATAATCGGCCGCCGGTCTGAAATAAAGTTCACCATATAATACATGGGCATCAGCCGCATAGGTGATCATGGCTGTTCCGTTAACGGAAGCTCCCGGACTTACCAGGAAATTGGTACAGGCAAATGTAGTTCCACTCCACAGACCGAGGCCTAGTACAATGGCAATTATTCCTTTCTTCATATTATATCTTTTTTATAGATGTGTTATTTTTCTACCTGAGAACTGATCTCTGATCACTGAGTACTGCTTGCAGGCGTCAAAGATTCCATTTTTTAAATAAACTACCAACTGATCCTATTGAATAACATCAATTTGTAAATATTTGAGTGAATTTTATTGGCAGTGTGAAAAAATAATTAAAAAAATCACACCCCCTCAAAATGCTATTAGGCCTACGTTAAAAGTTAATTATTATTGTCAAGACCCCCTTAAAATTTAGGATGAAAGAAATGTATGAATAATTATGCTGGGTTAACCTAAAATTAACATGCAAAAGCTTGCAGGGAATAAAATCAGTGTTTATCTTTGTGGCATACTATTTGAGCAACGATAAATAGTAAATGTTTTTTCATAAGTAGTTTAGTTAGTAGTTTAGTTAGTAGTTTAGTTGGTAGTTTTAGTTAGTGTTGTAGAAAAGGGTATGCCGCCAGGCTACCCTTTTCCTTTTTGTACCTCTTCACAAATCTTTATTGTAGTCAGTCCGCTTTCTGTCAAAAAGCAATTTCCAGAATCTTTGCCCGCTCTTCATCCGAGAGCATGAAATGGATTCCTCCCGATTTATTCTGATTCATGAGTTGCAGAATTTCATCTTTTTGAGATGGGTCTATCCCTGCCTCCTGGCATTTGACCGGGCTTCCAAGGCCAGAAAAAAGCGCTTTCAATGCCTGAATGGTCTGGTCCACATTGGAGACTCCGAATAATGCTTTTCCGAGGAATTCGATACGTTCTTTCGCCCTGTTTTCCATAACCTTCATCCAGGCAGGATACATAATGGAGAGGGATGCTCCGTGGGGAGTGTCGTACAGAAAGGAGAGGGTATGCCCCAGTGCATGGACACCCCAGTCGCCCGATTTTCTTCCATACATAGTCATGTTATTCAGGGCATTGGTTGCGGCCCACATGATTCGGGATCGCAAATCAAAATCTTCAGGCTTTTGCAAAAGGGCAGGCCCATACTCCATGGCTTCCTGGATAATTGAAATTACAAAACGGTCCGAAAGAGAGGCTTCACCCTCGCCGAACCATGCTTCCAGGCAGTGTGCGATCAGGTCGACGATGCCATAGGAAGTGTGATTAGGAGGAACTGAAAGGGTGTATGTGGGATCAAGAAAGGAATGGGCCGGATACATGAGTTCACTTTTGAACCCGATTTTTTCCCGGGTTTCCCTGTTTTGCAGTACAGCTGTTCCATTCATCTCGGTTCCGGTGGCAGCCAGGGTTAAAATGGCAAGTAAGGGGAGCGCCGAACCCGGAGCATGTCTTCCCTTCATTACTTCCCAGGCATCACAGCCCTCCGAAATGCAAATGCAAAGAATTTTTGCTGAATCTATGACGCTTCCTCCGCCAACAGCCACCACCATATCGACCCCCTTTTCCCGGCCAAGGCTTGCGGCTGTATCCACATCTTCAGCCCGGGGGTTGGGTTTGATGCCGTCAAATTCAGTGATTTTGATTTCGTATTTTTCAAGCTGAGCCACTGCGTCCGAATAGCTGCCATTTCTTTTGACCGAACCTCCGCCATAGATGAGCAGGGCATGTTTCCCCAGCCCGGAAGCTGTGCTGCCAAGTTCATTACATGCTCCTTTGCCAAAATGAAGTCGGGTTGGATTAAATGCAGTAAAGTTTATCATGATTATTTATGTTTTAAAAGTTGATGAATAAGTCCGCTTGAAAGGTCCGTTTTGCCTCCGCTTACACTGGCCAGGCAGTTTACCTCTCCAAGATACCTGAGCAATCCCAGGAATGCAAATATGAGGGCCTCCTTGAATTGTATCAATTCGGAAGCAGGGATGATGATCTCTGCACCGCTATGGAACCTGAATCGCTCCACCAGGGCCTGGTTCAGGGCACCACCTCCGCTCAGCAGAACGTTTTTCGCACAGGCCATGGCCACAGAGGAGGCCAGTTGAATGGCAATATGTTCCACCATGGTGGCCATCTGGTCATCAGGATTCAGATTTGTCTTCGAGGCATGGGGGATAAACACTTCCCGGAACCACTCTTTCCCTAATGACTTGGGAGGGGGTTTCCTGTAATATTCAAGGGCGTTAAGATGTTTCAGATAGTCAGGATCAACAATTCCCCTGGCTGCCATTTCCCCATTTTCATCGAAGTCCTTTCCAAGCCTTGCAGCAATCCAGTTAAGGGCCAGGTTTGCCGGGCCAATATCAAAGGCAAGTCTCAGATTATAAGTGTTTTCGTAGGATATGTTTGCAAATCCTCCCAGGTTCAGGCAGGCATCATACCTACCGAAGAGCAGGCGGTCCCCAACAGGTACAAGCGGGGCGCCCTGACCACCCTGTTCCACATCTTCTCTTCGGAAATCGTTGATCACCATGATGCCGGTGCGGTCGGCCATAATGCCCCCATGTCCTGCCTGGAAGGTGATTCCCTTTTCAGGCTCATGGAAAAGCGTATGTCCATGGGAGGCTATGAAATCCGGTTTCTTATGGATCCTGCTGTGAAATCCATTGATAATCTCAGCAAAATATGCTCCCATTTTTCCGTCCAGCTCCATGATTCCATCCAGCTCCAGGTTATCACAATCCTCCAGCTGCTTTTTTAACTCTGCCGGATAGGGGATGGTTTCTGTCTCGATGATACTGAAATCCCATATTCCCTCTTCCCTGCAAAATTCACAGAAGGCCAGATCCACACCGTCAAGGGATGATCCCGACATAAGACCGCTTACGCTGTATTTTTCAGGCATAGAATTTATTTACCAGGTAAAGATGGTATGGTATAAATTAACATTTCCCTGGGAATCTGAAACGTAGAGTTCAAGCTCATGCCTTGAATTTTTCGAAATTCTTTCTTTATCAAAGGTGTAGCTCAGTAGTTCATTTTTAGGGTCATATTCAAAAAGGGCCCATCGGTTATCAATATAACCCTCGTATTTCTCAATATCAGAAAGATCATCCTTGATGTTGAAACGGAGCGATTTTCGACCCTCCTGGTTCAGCTCATCTGATCCCTTCAATGGGTTTATTTCGGGGGCGATTGTGTCCATGGTGATTGCATAGGTCCCGAAACTTTTCATGCTGGCTACCAGTCTGCCGTTAACATACTCCCCGCCTGCCGAGCTAGGCTTATCTTCATCATCGTAAGTGGCAAATATCAGTTTGCTGTGAAATTCCGGTGCGACTTCCGGTGCTTTTACCGAAAGGGTATAGGCCTTATGAAGGGGTGTAAATTCATTGTGAATGTGGTATTGTGGAGAAAGAATGCCCTTTTCTGAGGATGATTCCCCATACTGGAATTCCAGAGTCTCATAGAGCGCATTTGCCGGTACTTCTACGCGCACCTTTTCATTTTCGAAAATAGATGATTCATCATATTTCATCAAACAGGCGTAGTGATTATTGTTTTCTGCTGAGGTTGAAGGCCCTTTTACTCCCCTTGCCTTAAAGGATAATTCAGAAGTATTTCCAGCAACATCAGTGGCAATTGCCCTGATTGTTAAAATTCCGGAATCATCCACATCCAGCACCCCATTATTTTCAAGTTTGCCATAGATGCGAAGCTTATCATTGGGCAGACGATAGAGGCGCTGGTATTTTCTGCCCGAGTGTATGTTCTCTTCATAATCCATATGTGCATTCACATACCTGCTCTCCGAAAATGAGAATTCTTCCATTTTGTGCTTATAGAAAGACTGCTCATCCAAAAAGCCCTCCAGGGTATAAATACCGCAACGGTTGCCTGCACCATCCAGGAAATCATAAATCTCCACCTCGATGCCTATTTTTCCATGAAGTTCCATTTTTGTTCCCCAAGGGATTGTATAAACTCCCTGGTCATATACCAGGTCAAAGAATTGTTTATCCGCACTTCCATTTACCCTGGCGTTTTTTCCGAGTGGACATACACAAAGACGCAAAAATTTAGGGGCGATATGATCCAAAATTTCAAATCCGTAATTCAGGACATTGACAGGGTGCTGGTTGGCCGAGTTCCTGATCTCAAAATGCAGGTGAGGGCCCATCGATCCACCCGTATTACCCGAATATGCGATAAAATCGCCTTTCTCGAGGGGGAATTCTTCGGGTTTGGGGTATATATCCACCTGGTGGGCCTGTCTCAGGTACTGGATATTTTTAACATAGTTCGCAATATCTTCACGGTACCTGTCCAGGTGTCCGTATACCGAAGTAAACCCATCGGGATGTGCCAGGTAGATGGAAAACCCGTAACCATTAGCCTGAACTTTGATTCTGGAAATATAGCCCGATTCAATGGCACTCACGTGATGCCCGGTGGTGCCCTGGGTTTTTATATCAATCCCTGAATGGAAGTGGTCCGGACGGATTTCGCCAAAGTTTCCGGAAAGGTACATGGGGATATCCAGGGGAGGATGGTACGCGGCAGTGGCTTGACCAAACAATTGTATAACAAGGATTTGTATAAAGAGAGAGAGAATTGTTCTACGCATATTAAATGGTGGTATTTAAGAAGTTCAAAGCTATGGTTTTATGTCAGAATTGAAAACAGGTCTCGGTCGATATTGTCAAAATAATTCTATATTTGTATTCATATATCTCAGTTAAATGAGTGTTGAACAGACTGGCATACTGGAAGGAATCAAGGGGAAAATTCACCTGGTTAAGGTAAAACTGCAGGAGCAGCAGGATCAGAACCAGGAGTTAAGCGTTCAGAATGAGGCGCTTCAGATTGATATTCAGAAAAAACAGTCACGTATAGAAGAACTTGAGGAGAAAAACCAGAAATTAAGTCTGGTTAAAGGTATCCTGGCGGAGAGTGAAAACAGTGAGGATGCCAGGATGCGAATTAATAAAATTGTGCGGGAGATTGACAAGTGTATTGCTCTTTTAAACAGATCATAAGGGGATGAGTGGTGAACAACTTTCCATAAAAGTACAGATAGCGGAACGTTTTTATCCCCTGAAAATAAAACGGACGGATGAAGAGAAGATAAGAAAGGCCGCCAAGCTCATAAATGATAAGGTCCTGCAGTACAAACAGAGATATGCAGATAAGGACACACAGGATTTTGTAGCCATGGCAGCACTTCAGTTTGTAATTAATTTATTGGATTGCGAACAACAACAAAATGTTGTATCTTTGGAAGAGGAGCTGGTTGATTTGAGTAGTGAATTAGATCAGTTATTAAAATAAGAGTAGTAGCGTTCTTTACATACAGAATATTGCCCGCATTGTTTCTTCAATTATTTTTGAAACTCAACATTTATTAAATTGGGACAAAGCTTGGGTTATAAAGAGCAGGCCAAGATTTCGGTTCGCCGGAATACTGATTCGTCGGTCATTGGAAACTCGATATAACTTGGCGGTTCCACCCATGTATGAGTGGGGTTTTAATAAAATTTTGAGGAAATATGCGGGTTTTTTTATTGTCTAAAACTTAGATACCTATGGAACTGTTAATGCAATCATTGGTGATGCAAGCACCCATGGTTCCTTACTTTCTGATCGGAGGAGTTTCGTTACTGGCGGGAACAGGTATTGCTTTTTTAATGGTGCGAGCCATCATGAAGAAGAAAAGCAATATGCTTGTGAAAGAGGCAGAGGGAGAAGCTGAGATGATCAAACAGCAGAAGATACTCCAGGCAAAGGAGAAGTTTCTTCAGCTTAAAGAGGAACACGAGAAAATCATCACTGAGAAAAATAGTAAGTTAAATCAAAGAGAAAACGAGGTAAAGCAGAAGGAATTTTCAATTACACAGAAGCACGATGATCTGAACCGTAAGAGAAAAGAGGCTGATTCGATTCGTGAAAACCTAAATGCTCAGCGGACTGCTATAGAAAAGAAGCAGGAGGAATTGGAACGGTCTCACCGTATGCAGGTGGAGCAACTTGAAGCTATTTCCGGTCTTTCGGCCGAAGAGGCCAAGTCTCAGCTGATTGAATCCCTTAAGGAAGAGGCCAAAACCGAAGCCATGTCACTGATCAATGAGATCGTTGACGAGGCTAAAATGACGGCTGGTAAGGAAGCTAAAAACATTGTTATTAAATCTATTCAACGTGTGGCCAGCGAAACTGCCATTGAGAATGCCGTAACTGTTTTCCACATTGAATCGGATGAGCTGAAGGGCCGGATTATTGGTCGGGAGGGTCGCAATATCAGGGCTTTGGAAGCTGCTACGGGGGTAGAAGTCATTGTGGACGATACTCCCGAAGCCATCATTCTTTCGGCTTTTGATCCGGTTCGCCGCGAAGTAGCACGGCTTTCTCTGCACCAGCTGGTAACCGATGGCCGGATACATCCTGCACGCATCGAAGAGGTCGTTGCGAAAACCAGGAAACAAATTGAGGAGGAAATTATCGAAGTAGGAAAGCGGACAGCCATTGATTTGGGCATACATGGTCTGCATCCTGAACTTACAAGGATGGTGGGAAGGATGAAATACCGTTCATCTTACGGACAGAACCTCTTACAGCACTCAAGAGAAGTTGCTAATCTTTGTGCCATTATGGCCACTGAACTTGGACTTAACGCCAAGCTTGCCAGGCGTGCCGGCTTGCTGCATGATATTGGGAAAGTACCGGACGATGAACCGGAGATTCCCCACGCAGTATTCGGAATGAGCCTGGCCGAAAAATATAAGGAAAAGCCTGAGGTCTGTAATGCCATCGGATCCCATCACGATGAAGTGGAGATGACTACCCTGCTGGCACCCATCGTGCAGGTATGTGATGCCATCTCTGGAGCCAGGCCCGGTGCCAGGAGAGAGGTTGTGGAGTCCTATATTAAGAGACTCAAGGAACTTGAAGCCATGGCGCTTTCCTATCCAGGTGTGCTGAAGACCTATGCCATTCAGGCAGGAAGAGAACTGAGGGTTATTGTGGGAAGTGAAAAAGTTTCCGATAAGGAAGCTGAAAGCCTTTCCTATGATATTGCAAGAAAGATTCAGGATGAGATGACCTATCCGGGGCAGGTGAAGATTACTGTGATTAGGGAAACCAGGGCCATTTCTTACGCCAAATAGCCATTTATATTGACGGGCGTTCTAGCTGTTCTTTGGTATTTTAATTAATTTCAATTTTTAATTCTAATACCATGAGCATGAAAAAGGTTCTGATAACAGGAACAGCCGGATTCATTGGATTTCACCTGGCACGCAGGCTTGTTGAAAGCGGATACCATGTATGTGGCCTGGATATGATTAACGACTACTACGATGTAGAGTTAAAGTACTCCAGGCTGGCGCTTTCCGGCATCAGGCGGGAGCAGATCAGCTACAACAAGCTTGTAAAAAGTTCAGAAAATCCAGCTTATCAATTTATCCAGCTAAAACTTGAGGACAAAGAGGCCATTTTCGAACTATTCAAAAATGAAAAGTTTGATGTGGTGGTGAACCTTGCTGCACAGGCAGGTGTACGATATAGCCTGAGTCATCCCCAGGTCTACCTCGACAGCAATATTACAGGCTTTTTGAACATCCTGGAAGCATGTCGCCAGTTTCCGGTTATGAATCTGATTTATGCCAGCAGTTCCAGTGTTTACGGACTGAACAAGGCCATGCCTTTCCAGGTAAGCTCAAACGTGGATCACCCGGTTAGTTTGTATGCCGCCAGCAAGAAGTGTAATGAACTGATGGCCCATACCTACAGTCACCTTTTCGGCATTCCCAGCATCGGACTCCGTTTTTTTACGGTTTATGGTCCATGGGGAAGGCCCGATATGGCCCTTTTTATCTTCACTAAAGCAATCAGGGAGGGTAAACCGATCCAGGTATTCAATCATGGTAAGATGGAGCGTGATTTCACCTACATCGATGATATTGTAGGTGGAATTGAGAAGATGGTACCAAAGCCACCTGTCGCTGGTGATGATTGGGATCCCATGAACCCGGATCCTTCAGCGTCTTCAGCTCCTTATCGCATTTATAATATTGGAAACAGCAATCCGGTGAAGCTTACCCACTTTATTGAAACCATCGAAAAAGCGCTGGGTAAAAAGGCCATAAAGGAAATGATGCCCATACAGCCCGGCGATGTGGAGAAGACCTGGGCAGATGCTTCAGCACTTGCAAGGGATTATGACTATAACCCGGATACTTCGGTGGAATATGGGATCAATAAATTCATCGAGTGGTACAACTCCTACTACAGTTCTTAGTTTTGAGTTTTACGCATTAATTCTTTGATCTGCAATGCCTTGTCTTCCTGTCCTGAGCGATCGTAGGCATATCTGAGATTGATCAGCAGGCGTTCGACAATATCAATGTTTGAACATGGGGTATAATAGAACTCGCTCTCCTCGATATTCAGCTGTTTCAGAAAAGATTTAAGTTCATTCAGTCCAAGAACTGCTCCTTTGTCGGATGGGTTAATGTAAAACATGATGCCATTTGGATTATCATGAAAATCGGGATCATAATAACACAGCACGAAATTTCTTGGCAGGTTGACCCCATATACCGGCAGGTTCAATCTTCGGGCAAGTTCGGTATATATGAGCCCCAGTAGCACCGGACTGCCCTTTCGGGTGTCCAGGACATGGTTTACAAGGTATAATTGCGGGGTATGTGCCTTCTTCAGGCTTTTATCAAATTTATGAATTTCATAGAAGAAATAGTTGATTACCCTTATTTTCTCAAGGGCGGTCAGCTGGTTGTTTAGTTCAAGCCAGATATCCTTTTTAATTTTTTCAATGAGCGCGTCCAGGGCTTCAAATTCAAGATCAGGGTAGTGAAGCCTGGCAGTCAGGAAGGCCCCCTGAAGAAGATTCTCACCTCCGGAAGATCTCCATCCGTGCAGATCGTGGGACAGCTTGTTGAAGTGGATCTTCTTGATTACATTTTCGATCTTTACCTGCAGTTCGGGCCTCAGGGTAATCTCCCACCTTCGTTCCAGTGGTGAGACTACCTCATCGCCCAGCTCTATTAATCGGTCCGAAACCGTATTGAATATCTGCTTGTCAGGGTCATCCAACAGGCTGATTAATGCTTCCAGTTCTCTGCGTTCAGGTTCAGTCATAAGACACCAGTTTATCCAGGGTAGTGCGGATCAGTCGATCAACATTAGGTTTATAATCTTCCAGAAACGATTGAGTGATCCGGTTGGCAATGGCAATGCACATGGTTAGCGCTTCGTGGCCGAGCAATGCAGAAAGTGCATACAGGGCCGAGCATTCCATTTCAAAATTATTGATCCTTAGCCCTTCGAATTCAAAAGAATCAATTTTGTCAATCAGCTTATCGTCAAAGGGCTGAAGCCGGATACCTCTTACCTGGGGGGCATAAAATCCGGGGGTGGAAATGGTGATCCCTGAATGGTCCGCTTCCTTCTCAAATACAGAAGCAAGTTTCCCGGAACAGGCCACAAAATAGGGGTGTGGCAGCGCCTCCTTCCAGCCAACATGTTTCATGAAATCTTTGGATATTCCGGGAATAGTCACAGGGCTGTCATCCTTGTAATAGTGATACAGGGCATCGAATCCTCCGGCTACTTTTGAAAGGATGGTGGCACCCGACTTGATTTCCGGATGGAGGGCTCCGCTGGTTCCGAGCCTTATAAGGCGAAGCACCGATTTTACAGGCTTAATCTCACGTCGAACCAGGTCTACATTTACAAGGGCATCCAGCTCATTCATAACAATGTCGATGTTATCTGTGCCGATTCCGGTGGATAGCACTGAAATCCGTTTGCCTTTGTAGCGTCCGGTATGTGTTACAAATTCACGATTCTTTTTTCGAAGCTCAATCATCTCAAAATTGTCGGAAACCTGCTTTACCCTGCCAGGATCACCCACCAGTATCACAGTAGGGGCAATGTCACCAGGCAACAAATGCAGGTGATAGATGCTCCCGTCCGGGTTTAGAATCAGGTCACTATGCGAATTGGGTCCCATCTTTTTATTCAGTAGATTATTTATCCTAAAAATAGTGTAATTTTAAGCCTGCTTTGAAAATATTTACTCACAATACTTAAAGACATAATTATGAAAAGAGCACAGTATATGATTATAAGCGTAGTGGCCGTTGTGGTTCTATTGCTTATTTTTGGCAGCCAGATGTTTTATGTTCTGAAGCCGGGAGAACGTGGTGTTATATTTAAGAAATTCGGAGGCGGACTGGATAAGGAGAATATTTTTGTTCCCGGGTTTCATGTGGTAGCGCCATGGAACGATCTGATCCGATATGACGTAAGGGAACAGAAGGCCGAGGAAACTATGGATGTTTTGGACAAAGGTGGACTTTCAATCAATGTGGACGTGACCATTATTTTCAATCCCTTCTATAACAAGATTGGTGACCTGCATGAGAATATTGGTGCCAATTATATTCCAGTGATGGTCATTCCCAATGTGAGGTCTTCTGTAAGGGCTGTAACCGGCCGCTATACCGCTGAGGAGATTTATTCTACTAAGAGAGGGGAAGTGGAGGCTGAGATTATTGAGTCTACCCGTAAGGCATTGGCCGATAAAAATATAGAAATGAAGGATTTGCTGATCAGGTCTATCGCCCTGCCTGAGAAAATCAAGGCCGCCATTGAAAGTAAACTGCAACAACAGCAGGAAGCACTTGCTTATCAATACAGGTTGGAGCGTGAGACCAGTGAAGCCGATAGAATGCGGATCGAAGCCCAGGGTATCGCCGACTATAACCGGATTATAAGCCAGTCACTAACAAATAATATCCTCAAACAGAAAGGTATTGATGCCACTATGAAGCTGGCCGAATCGGCAAACAGCAAGGTGGTTGTGATCGGAAGCGGAGACGATGGTTTGCCGTTGATTCTTGGTGGAAATTAAACGGAGAGCTTATGTTGCAAAGATCACAGACCCTCTATTTGCTGGGGGTCTTTATACTGACTATTCTGATGTTCACCGGTTCCATTGCTGATTTTTCAGGGGAAACCGGGGTGCTGACATTAAAACATTCAGGGATTTTTACCGGCCAGGGGGAGAGATTGGAACTCTCCACCTGGCCTTTAACTCTGTTTTTTGCGCTGGTCTCAGGACTCGCTTTTTTTAATATTTTTTCCTATAAAAACAGGGTCCGCCAGATGCGACTTTGCATCTTTCTGATGCTTATAAGTTTGGGAATGGTCGCTATGATGTTTTATTTTACCTGGGTTGCAGCGAACAAGTTTGATGTCAGTCAAACGCTTTACCAATGGAGATTTGTGATTCCTCCGATAGCCATAATTCTGCAATTCCTTGCATTCAGGGGGATACGGAAGGATGAACTGATGGTGAAGGCCTATGAGCGGATCAGGTAATTTCTATGTTATCCTGGTTTGTGATTTTCTCACAATAGTGGCATTTCAATTTTACTTCTGATTTTGACACTACCTTAAACCTTGTGGTCACTTTTTCGTTATTGGTGATGCATTTAGGGTTGACACACTTTGCTATTCCGATAATTTCGTCGGGGATGGCAACCACTTTTTTCTCAACCACTTCGTAATTCCGGATGATGTTCAGTTTCGCACAGGGTGCAACCAGGGCAATTTTGTTGATCTCATCATCCTTAAAAAAGACTTCTGACAATTTGATGATCCCCTTTTTTCCCAGCTTTTTACTTCCCAGGCTGTTCCCGATGGTGATCATATTGTCCAGAGTATCCAGCTTCAGTATGGATACGACCTTGAACAGGACCTCTGCAGGCACATGGTCAATCACGGTTCCGTTTTTAATGGCGCTGACTGATAATCTTTTATCTTTCATGTTCTATGCTTCTAAGTGTGGATTATTTTATACCCAGGATGGCGCTTAGGATGGCCATGCGTACATATACTCCGTTCCTGGCCTGGTCGAAATAATAGGCATGTGGACTTGCATCTACGTCTGTATGGATCTCGTTGACCCTGGGCAAGGGGTGAAGTACTTTCATGCTCTCTTTGCATCCCACAAGCATATCCCTTCGTAAAATGTAGGCGTTTTTAACACGCTCATATTCAATTGGATCGGTAAAACGTTCCTGTTGGACCCTGGTCATGTATATGATATCTGCCTCACCCAGAAATTCGTTGAGATCTCTGCCTTCATAATAGTTTAATCCCATCTCATCGAGGTGGAGTTTATAGGCTGGCGGCATTTTCAACTCCTCCGGGGAAATGAAGTAAAAAGTTGTATTAAACTGCGACATTGCCTGGAGTAGAGAATGGACAGTACGTCCGTATTTAAGGTCTCCTACCATGAAGATCTTCAGATTCTCAAGAGTACCTTGTGTTTTATAAATGGAGTACATATCAAGCAGGGTTTGCGTAGGATGCTGATTGGCTCCGTCGCCCGCATTTACTACAGGAACCGATGATACTTCGCTCGCCAGCCTGGCACTCCCTTCCAGGGGATGGCGCATCACAATCAGATCCGCATAATTGCTTACCATTTTGATGGTATCATGAAGGGTTTCGCCCTTTGATGCGCTCGTAGCCCCCGAATCGCTGAATCCCACAACTCTGCCACTCAGTCCGTTGATGGCAGTCTCAAAACTTAAGCGAGTTCGTGTAGAAGGCTCAAAGAAAAGAGTGGAGATCACATATCCATTCAGGATGTCCTGCCTTGGGTTTTTCTCAAATTCAGCTGCCAGTTCAAGGATACGCAAATATTGATCCTTGCTGAAATCGGTTATAGAAACGAGGTTCTTGTTCTTCATGGATGCTTTGTTTATTACAAATATAATATTGTCTTATGGGTGTAAGTTGATTGTTTATAAGATATAATAACTAAAATTTATGCATCACTCTCTATTTTACAGCCTTCGATCTTCATAATGCTCTGGCTGACTTTCGGGATATGGCGGATCCATACCCTGAGCCGCAGGGTACAGCTAAGATCAAAATGCTGATCTTCAACAGACAGGTTGTAATCTTTGACAAGCTTCATGACCCCATTCATGGCCTCATAGGGGAAATGCAATTCTATCTGTTTTTCGAGCCTTTTTTTTATAATCTCAGCACTGCACAGGGCTTCGGCGGTGGCGGTTTTATAGGCAGTGATTAAACCACCCACCCCCAGTAATGTGCCTCCGAAATACCGGATCACCACCACCAGTATATCGGTGAGTTCATATTTTTGTATCTGACCGAAAATGGGCCTTCCGGCACTGCCCGATGGCTCGCCGTCATCATTGACCCGGTACCGCTCCATGTCAGCTCCCAATCTCCAGGCGAAGCAGTGATGCCGGGCATCATGATATTCTTTTCTGAGCTCGGCGATCTTCTCTTTGATTTCATCTTCCGAGCTTACAGGAAAAGCAAGCGCAATAAACCGGCTTCCACGGTCTTTGAACTGGCCCTTCGAATCGGCTGATATGGTTTTGTAGAGATCGTTCATTTATCCAAGTGAAAAAAGAATCAATGCGATTGCAGAAAGGGTAATGCCTGCCCAGTTTACCAGTTTCAAACGCTCCCCGAATACCAGGAGCCCGGCCATCACACTGAGGGCTACGATTCCGGTGTTGTTTATTCCGAATATGACGGAGCTATCGGTAATTTCGCCCTTTGCAGAAACGAAATTTAAAGCCCTGACAATGAAAAAGATGGATCCAAAGTTCACCGCGCCCAGCAAAATGCCCCAACCCCAGATGGAAGCCTTTTGAAAACTACGGAAGTGCCTGGGCGTGAAAAGGAGTACCAGAATTCCTGCAATAAAAGCATTTAGAAAGAGAACCGCACTGAAAAGTGCTGCATCTGAATCGCCCACAAAGCGGTGCTGGGCATATTTAACCAGGGAGTCGACAATGCCCATTCCTGCGAATAGTATAAGTGGGATGTAAATTGCTGCCTTGTTTTTTACGCCCTCCCCAGGATTATATACAGTAAGTGCCACTCCGCAAAGGGTGCAAAGGATGGCTATACTTTTCAAAGGGCTCAGCTGGTCGCCCGGATCAATCAACATTGAAAATATGATTGGGAAAATGACAGACATTTTACTCGCCACGGTGGTCACCGAGATCCCCGCCTTTTGCGAGGAATAGGCCACAAGAAAAAACATTACTATAAAAAGGATCCCAATGAGGATACTGGCGGCCAGCCAATCCATTTTCAGTACTTCGTCGATCCTGGCGATACCGGGATTAATTACAAATCCCAGGATCGTAGCAAGCAGGTAGTTAATTACAATCACAGGGAAGGAGGGAACCTTAAAACGATCAAGAGATTTGAATACTATAAAAATGCCGGTGGAGGAAAGTATGCAGAGTATTAAAAAGTGCATTCAGCTTAAGCAGATTAAAAAAAAACAGGTCCGAATGAACCTGTTTTATTATTGTTACATTTTTAACTTTTTCTCGATTTCGTCGACTTGCAGCCGGAATCGTTTATCCGTTTCTATAAGGTTATTTACGGTTTTGCAGGCATGAAGAACAGTGGCGTGGTCCTTGCCTCCAATTTGAGAGCCTATGGTGGCCAGTGAAGACTTGGTCATGGTCTTTGAGAAGAACATGGCCACCTGTCTTGCCTGTACAATCTCTCGTTTGCGCGTTTTCGACTGTAGTTGTTCAAGTCCAATATTGTAGTAATTGCATACCACCTTCTGGATATAATCTATGGAGATTTCCCTTTTGGTGCTTTTGATCAGTTTGTCGATCATTTCTTTGGTAAGCTCCAGTGTGATCTCCTTCTTATTCAGCGTAGATTGAGCCAGTAAAGATATAAGAGCCCCTTCAAGTTCACGGATATTGTCCGAAATGTGGGTGGCGATATATTCAAGCACCTCTTCAGGTAATTCGATTCCGTCATTATAGGTCTTCTTCTTCAGTATGGCCATCCTGGTTTCGAAATCAGGAATCTGTAAATCTGCAGAAAGCCCCCATTTGAACCTGCTCAATAGACGTGATTCCATACCCTGCAATTCCACCGGCGGTTTGTCCGAAGTAAGAATCAGCTGTTTTCCACTCTGGTGGAGGTGGTTGAAAATATGAAAGAAAGTATCCTGTGTTTTTTCTTTTCCTGCAAACTCGTGGACATCATCAATGATCAGCACGTCGATCATCTGGTAGAAATGAAGAAAATCATTTTTGTTGTTGTTTCGGATGGCATCCACAAACTGGGTTTGAAACTTGTTGGCATTCACATAGAGCACTGTTTTATCAGAAAAAAGCTCTTTTACTTCAATCCCGATTGCCTGTGCCAGGTGTGTCTTACCTAAACCGCTGTCACCATAGATCAGAAGGGGATTAAAAGCAGTTCCTCCTGGATTTTTTGCCACAGCATAACCGGCCGATCGGGCCAATCTGTTACATTCACCTTCGATGAAATTATCAAAGGAGTTTTCGGGATTCAGCCTGGGATCAATATCAAGTTTCTTAAGCCCGGGAATGACGAAGGGATTCTTGATTGTATTCTCGGCACCGTCAAGGGGGACTGACACAGGGGTGTTTCTAATTTCCTTGCTGTTACGTGCAGGAAACTTCACAGTGTAGGGTTTATTGTTGCTGTAGCTGTTGTTCTGCATAACAACGTTGTATTCCAGCTTGGCTTCTGTTCCCAGTTCCTTTTTTATAACCTTTCGCAGTATATCGATGTACTGCTCTTCCAGGTATTCGTAAAAGAAAGGGCTGGGCACCTGAATGGTAAGCACGTCACCATCTAGCTTAAGAGGAACAATTGGCTCAAACCAGGTACGAAAACTTATTGAAGGTACGTTGTCTTTGATTACATTCAGACAATTGTTCCAAATACGTTCATGCATTGCAAACCTTAGTTTTAGGGTTGTTTAAATAATCTTTTGTTTGCGGGATTCCTTAAACAAAGGTTGTGAAAAAAAAGTAAAAAAAAAACTCTTAAAGACTTGAATAATTCATATTAGGTATATAGGTTTTAGGGTCAACCCTTTAGAAAATAAAAAAAATACACCAAAAACATAAAGAACAGAAATACAGTCGATTAGATGTAGTTGTTTCCTGGGTGAACCTTAATAAATTGTATGTGAAACCTTTAGCATTTCCAATTCAATTTATGATTTAATTGGACAACTTTAAAAGTTGTAATTCTGATCCTGAAAAAATGCCTTTTAGTCAATTATTTTACTTCTTCGATTTCCCGAAAAGGGAGATTTGAACATAATCCTCAGGATTTTCATTCAGATCAGTGACCAGGCTGTCCAGATTGCTGATTAAAGCCAGGAAGCTTTCGTGCAGGGTGTCTGAGTAAAATAAGTTGCCGGCACTTCCTTCTCCCGAATTAACTTGCTGCATCAGATGGTCAAATTCTTGCAGAACGGATGTCATCCCTGCCGACAGGCTGTCAATACCCGCCCGATTCAGACTCTCACTAATCGAGTTTAGATTCCTGATCAGTGAGGCCATCTCCTCCTTTTCCTCCTCCAATGCAGTTGTAAAGGACGCAAGGTTTTCAAAACTCTCATCCAATGCACCTCCCCTGGAAAGAGATGCGCCCAGAGCTTTGCTCAGCTCGGCAATGTTTTCTAGGGTTTGAGCCAGGGCGTCCTGGGAGAATACTTGTCCCACCTGCATGGATAGCGTATCCAGCGATTGGACAAGATGGTCGGCTTTTACAAGGATGGGGTAGATGCGGGATTGCAGGCTGGAAATCATATCCGGTTCAATTACCCCCTGGATTGTATCCTGATCCAGCATCGCTTGCTTTCCTCCTGAGGATTTAATCCTGATGGCTTTGGTCCCCAGCAAATCGGCACTGATTAGTTCTGCAACTGATCCGGTACCCAGGGTATACGTTTTTTCAATATTTAAAATGACTTTTACAGCAGGAGATTCGTCCATTCTCAGCACCACATCCTTAATATACCCGATCTTTACTCCATTCATCAGGACTGGGGCTGAGGGTTCAACTCCGCCCGATTCGCCGTAAAATGTGTAAAGGGTGTAGTTACTGTTGAATATATTCCTGCCCTTCAGGAAATTTATCCCCCAGATCAGCACCGCAATGGTTGCGATTCCGATGATGCCCACTTTTGCCTCACTGCTGATCTTCATATTAGCGATTTATTTCTTCTATTGCTTCGCTCAAAGGTACAATCTTATTATTCTTCAGGGCAACAACGAATGCATCCGGGAAATCTTTCTTCACTTCCAGGCAGAAATTCAGCACTTCCTGGTAAGATGCCTGTTTGCCTACCAGGTATTTGAACCATCTGCCATCTTCTGTGACGCTTACATCTGTATAGCCCTTGAAGGCAGCCGGTTCAGTGCTTGACTTCGATCGTGAGGAGGCAATCTGGATGGCGAAAATTATCGCATCAGGTTCAATGCTTAAAGGGGGGCTTTCCTGGCCGACAGCAGTATTCCCTGAAGCATCTTCCTTTACAGCCACGCTCAGGTTGCTGCGGTGGTCAATTTCTTCTTTATAGGCTTTGAAACCCCTGTAAATTGCAGATGCAATGATGTCCTGACCGTAGTTACTCATCAGGTATTTTTCTTCTTCAGGATTGGTTATAAAACCGGTCTCCACCAGCACTCCCGGCATGGAAGTCTGGGCCAGAACCAGCAGGCCCTGCTCCCTGACGCCCAGGTCTTTTCTGCTGGCACGCTCCCGGAACTGCTCCTGCACAAAATCTCCAAATTCAATACTCTGTTTGAAATAGGTTTTTTGCATAAGGGAGAACATAATGTAGGATTCAGTGGATTTGGGATCGAAGCCCTCATAGTTGGTTTCGTAGTCCTCTTCCAACAGAATTACAGAGTTCTCCCTGACCGCCACATCAAAATTCTCATCGGCACGATGCTGACCCAGCACCAGGGTAAGCGTTCCATGGATGTTGGGCTTGTTGTCAATTGCATTTACATGGATTGAAATAAAAAGGTCGGCCTCGGCTTCATTGGCAATTCTTGCCCTTTCGATCAATTTAGGGTATATATCGGTCTTTCGGGTGTATACTACCCTGACATCAGAGATGTTGTCCTCAATGTATTTTCCCAGTTTCAGTGCAATGGCAAGTGCAATATCCTTTTCCTTCCCTATTTTCCCCACTGCTCCCGGATCCATTCCGCCATGTCCTGCATCTATAACCACCGTGTGGATTCCTCCATTCGGTTTTTCATCACCTCCGGCATATAAAATCGTAGAAAAAAAGATTCCTGAAAATGTTGAAACAAGAAAGCTTAGAAATAATCGTTTTATATTTATTGGCATTACATTTGCGTTTAGCTTTTAAAGCGTGCTACATAAGTACAAAATAATAGAATTATTCAGATTGCGCATCGACCAGACAAAGATACTTCTTATCATTTTACTAACTGTCTTAGCAGGTGGGATATTGCAGGCTCAGCAGTCTGACTCAGCAGAGTTCTCCGGGACTCAGGCTCTGTCGGACAGTCTTGTGATGTCCCTGGACTCGGCCTATGCTGATCTTGCACGAGCAGACAGTTTAGCAGCCGATACTGTGGAGATGGTTCAGAAACCAGGCGATGAAATAAGTTCAGAAGTGAATTATGATGCGGTCGATTCATTGGTTTTTTCAATGGACAATGGCATGGTTGAGCTTTACGGGGATGCCATTATTACATTTGAGGATATAGAATTAACTGCTGCCTACATCCGGTATGAGATGGATCAGAGCATGGTTGTAGCCTACGGAGTACCTGATTCAACAGGGGCCTTAACCGGAAAACCCGTATTTACAGATCCCAGTGGATCCTTTGAGTCAAAGAAACTCAAGTATAACTTTAAAACAAAGAAGGGCTATATCGAGGAAGTAGTTACAGAGCAGGAGGGAGGCTATCTGCATTCTGAACAGACCAAAAAGCAGACCAACGGGCACATACATCTGAAAGATGGGAAGTACACAACCTGCGATGCCGAACATCCTCATTTCTATATCGCCATTACCAAGGGTATATCGATGCCCGGCGACAAGATTGTATCCGGACCAGCCTACCTGGTGCTTGAAGATGTGCCCTTACCACTGGGAATCCCCTTTGGGTTCTTTCCCAATTCCACGACCAAGACCTCGGGAATTCTGCTGCCGAAGTATGGAGAGGAAACCAGCAGGGGCTTCTACCTTAGAGAAGGTGGTTACTACTTTGCCATGAACGAGTATATGGATCTGAGGTTAACGGGTGATATTTATACAAACGGGACCTGGGGGCTCAGGGTGGGAAGTAATTATAAGGTGAACTACAAGTTCTCAGGAAACCTGAGTTTAAAATATTTCAAGAACCTTTCAGGTTATAAGGATATAGAGGGGCTCTACAGTGTGAGCAGGGACTATGCCATTGGCTGGAGTCACAGCCAGGATTCAAGGGCCAATCCCACAAGCTCATTCCGGGCCAGCGTGAATCTTACCTCTTCCTCCTACGATCAAAACCACACGAGGAATATCAACTCGGTGATGACCAATACCAAGCAGTCGAGTGTCTCCTATTCAAAGAACTGGCCGAATAGTCCCTTTAACCTGAGCGCCTCACTGAACCACTCCCAGAACAGCAATACCGATGCTGTAAATATGACCCTGCCAAAGGTTTCGCTGAACATGGGCCGCATCACGCCCTTTGAAAGAAAAAAGGCATCAGGGCCCAAACGATGGTATGAAGATATCCAGTTGAGCTATACAAGTATCCTCGAAAACAGGGTGAGTACCTACGATTCCTTGCTCTTTACCAGTGAGGTGTGGGATGATATGAAAAACGGTTTTAAGCAGTCCATTCCTCTCAGCCTCAGTATCAGGCCCTTTAAGAAAACACCTATGCTGCAGAGTTTTGCGCTGACCCCTTCCATGAACTACAACGGGATGGTTTATTCCCGGCAGACAGTGAAGTGGGTTAGCCATGATGAAGTGGATGACGGCAACGGAGGCATTATTTTCGATCCTACCATAGAGGATTCAATCATCAATAAACTCTCTTATGCCCACTCCCTCTTTCCCAGTTTCAGTTCGGGTGTATCTCCTAAACTTTATGGGATGTACCAGTTTAAGGGCGATGGAAGGGTGGAGGCCATCAGGCATGTGATGACTCCCTCGGCAAGTTTTTC
>CAZRPW010000023.1:36664-43131 GCA_964601975.1 uncultured Bacteroides sp. | reverse complement strand
GAATAGACCGCGAACGAAGAATCCGCATGGGCTGAAGCCCATCCTACAAAACTCTAATTGCCCAGATATCGTGTGCGCCAAGCTGCCAACGTTCCTCCCAACGCTTCTGTCAGTTCAGTAGAGCAGCAAGGGCCGAGAGGTTTGGGCCCATTGCTTCTCGTCTTTGACCAATCGGTCCTCCAGATCGGCGGCGGTTGCTGACGGGTCGTCGGCCCAGTGACGCAGGAACGTGCCTCCGGCCAGGAGGTCAATGGCCAGCCGGTCGGTCTCGTATTCGTAGGGATGGCGGTGCCAAAGATCGTAGTCGGGATACTCCAGGCGGATGGCCTTTAGCAGCAAGGCAGCCAGCCGATAGGGCTTGAAGCGGTGATGGTCGTAGGCGGCATTGTCCGTGTGAATCTGCAGGCCCGAGCAGAGGCGGCCCCTGTGCTTTTGAAAGGTCGGCTCAAAATGGCAGCAACGGATCCGGCAACCGGCCAGCCATTGCGGCGCGAACGTCTCGGCCCGTCGCAGGAGACGTGGGAACTCAACGTCCGGTGCCGCCACTGTTTCGAGCGGCGTGGTCGTGCCGCGCCCCTCGGAGAGCGTCGTGCCCTCGAACAACACCGTGCCGGGAAAGCATCGCGCCATGTTCAGGCTGGAGGCGTTCGGACTGGGATTGACCCAGGACAGTTCCGACAACGGCCAGCCCCAGCCGGGCGACACGTCGGCCTGATAATCCTCCATCCGGATCACATTGAGATCGACGTCCAGGTTTCGGTGCTGGACATACCACCGGGCGAACTCGCCGGATGTGAGACCGTGACGCATGATCATCGGCGCGACTCCGATGAAACTCTCCCAGCCCGGTTCCAGAATCGTTCCCTCGATGGGTCGGCCCGCCGGATTGGGGCGATCCAGGTTTGTAAAGTCCGTAAAGTTCGTAAAGTCCGTAAAGTTCGTAAAGTCCGTAAAGTCGAAAGGCTGGAAAGTCGGGAAAGTCGGGAAAGTCGGGAAAGTTCGTAAAGTTCGTAAAGTTCGTAAAGTCCGTAAAGTCGAAAGTCGGGAAAGTTCGTAAAGTCCGTAAAGTCGAAAGGCTGGAAAGGCTGGAAAGGCTGGAAAGGGGTCAGTTCTAGGGGGTCAGGATTTCTTCCAGCAGGGTGTTATAGATATCGTGATTATCCTCACCATCATCCGTGGTGATGCGCTGAAAAATGTAGATCTCGTAGAGATAGCCACCTAATACCTTAAAGGGTTCTTTATCCCTGGTCAAATGGATGAGTCTGAAACCTTCATTATCCATGAGGTTTTCCAGGGGAAGCTGGCCTTCATTGGGGCTAAAATGTGCATCCCAGATCACTATTTCTCCGTCTTCTATTTTATAGGTAGGTTCATCCCTGTTGTACACAAATTCGTGCACCCTCTCTTTATCATAGGGATTAAGGTTCATGAAATGAGGAAAAAAAGGATCGTAGTAATGGATCCTGTTCTGAAAATAATCCGATTGTTTGAGCCAGAGGGAAGCCTTTTTGGAGATCACCTGGGTACCACCCAGGGGAACCGGAATCTTGTAAACTCGATGTGGGACGGTCAACAGGAAAATACACAGCAAGACGGTGAGTCCTTTTTTCCACCATTCGCCTACAGGAATGGGCTTCAGAACTCCATTCCATGCTCTAACTCCCAGCACAGCTGCTGCCGGAACAATGGCTGCTATAACACGAATCAGTCCAACGGAGTTTCCCTGACCTTTCCACCAGACGTAACTATGGGCAGCAAAATAAATCAGAAAAGGCAAATAGATCACCAGCATCTCCATGAGCCATTCCTTTTTCACCTTAACTGATTTCAGAAGGGAATCGATCAGCCAGACGATCAGACCAACAACAATTAGGATGGCCAGTGGAATACCAAAAGTAAATTTGGAAGCTTTAATATAGTAGAATAGTTCCCCGCTTCCGTAAATACCACTTGCATCACCCTTGTAAGGCATTTCGTGGATCACCCATAAAATATCATTGTAATGAAAAGATCCCACAATACTGTAAAAAACAAAACCCAATAACAGAAATGGAATTGCCTTCCACTGTTTGATCCATGCAAAGGCAACAAAAAACAGGGGCAAAATTACAACTCCTTCTGTCCTTACAAAGGGCAGAAATGAAAGGATCACGGCCGACCAGATATACTTTTTTTCATAGAAAAGGAAGATGGACACAATCAGCACCAGGCTGAAAAGTACTTCCGTCATTCCACTCAGCATCAATACAGTATACAGTGGAGATGAAATAACCAGAAAGATTGCCAGTACGGAATAATCCAGCTTCAGATGCCTGGAGGTTCTGTAAGCAAAATATGCTGCAGCAACCCCGGCAAGAACATTGAAGATCCTTACCCCGTTATACCCGAACTGTGCAAAGGGAGAGGAAAGTGCCGTGAAAAATGGTTTTGCCCAGTGATTTAGAAAAAAATCTGGATTCTGGAAGGCGTATCTTGAAAAACGGTAGTGCGTCATGTCGTCCGCTCCACCGACAGTCCCCTCTGAAAGAAAAACCAGAACAGTATAAACGACCACAATGAGCAATAGCAATAGCGGAACAGAGTATTTGTTCAGTAGTTTTATCACTTGTAAACTTTTCGATTAAAAACTCCGTATTTGATGATGCAGTATATTGCACGAAAGCCATCCTTCCAATTGATCTTTTTTCCTTCATCATAGGTCCTTCCGTAATATGAAATTCCTACTTCGTATATCCTGATATTGGGAATCCTGGATATCTTGGCCGTCACCTCCGGTTCAAATCCAAACCTGTTCTCCTTCAAATATATTTTCTTAATGATCTCGGATCTGAACATCTTATAACAGGTCTCCATGTCGGTAAGATTCAGATTATTGAACAAATTGGAAAGAAAGGTTAACATCTTGTTCCCAATGCTATGCCAGAAGAAAAGAATGCGGTGAGGATTTGCCCCCTGGAATCGGGAACCATAAACCACATCGGCCATTCCGCCCAGAATGGGTCGAAGCAGATCACTGTATTCGTGAGGGTCATATTCAAGATCCGCATCCTGGATAATAAGGTATTCACCTTCTGCCTCCTCAATTCCTCTTCGGATCGCAGCACCCTTGCCCAAGTTCTTATCCTGTATGAAATACCTGATGGAATGTTCCGGATGCGCCTTTATGTATTCCTGTACAATTGGACCTGTATTATCAGTGGAACAGTCATTCACTAAAACCACCTCTTTCCTGATTCGATCCAGGTCAACATCAAAGACCTGGTTAAGAATTTGAACTACACTCTTCTCCTCGTTATATGCAGGAATGACAACAGAAAGCAACTCATCCATTAAAATAAAACTTTGGCCAAATATACTAAAAAAGGAATATCTTTAAACGATGAAAATGGATATTCAGGCAACTGTAATTATTGCCTTTTTTGGTTTTCACAGGCAACTTATTATCCGAAATGAAGCAAGAAAGATTACTCATTATAATCCCGGCATATAACGAAGCTGAAAATATTGCCAAAACCCTGGCATCCGTCTCTAATGCTGATATTCCCATGGAATATGATACCATTGTCATCAATGATGCGTCTTTGGATCATACCCTGGATATTTTGAGAGAATTAAAAGCGCCGCATATTGATCTTCCTGTAAACTTAGGAATTGGGGGTGCTGTTCAAACCGGATTCAAATATGCAGCGGAAAATGACTACGATTACGCGCTTCAGCTTGATGGAGATGGTCAGCATCCTGCTGAGTATATCAAGAAATTATTAGAAAATCGCAAGGGCTATGATGTAGTTATAGGATCAAGATATCTGAAGAAAGAAGGGTTTCAATCCTCATTCCAAAGAAGGATAGGCATAAAGCTGCTTAAAGGATATATTAAACTACTGTGTGGGGTGACTATACATGATGTCACATCAGGTTTCAGATTGTATAATAAGAAGGCTATTAAAGTTTTTGCCAGCTATTACCCAGATGATTATCCAGAGCCGGAGGCCATAGTACATATTGCCCGCAACTCATTTTTAATTAACGAAATAGCTGTTTCAATGATCGAAAGGCAGGGTGGCGAATCGTCCATAAATACTAGATCATCTTTCTTCTACATGTACAAAGTGATGCTTGCAATAACCTTTGAAGCACTTAAAAACCACTGACTATGAACTGGTTTATTGAAAACAGGATCCAGATAATTGCACTTCTTCTGGCTGTCCTCTTCTGTATCATCGTTATCAACTTGGTCGTAAAGAGAAAGTTGCGAATAGAATATACAGTTGTTTGGTTTATATTGAGCCTCTTCCTGATTGTATTCGCCATATGGAGGGAGGGAATTGATATTTTAGGAAAGATTTTTGGTGTTTATGCAGCTCCCAACCTGATTTTTACTGGCCTGATATTCTTCATTTTCCTGTATTTGCTGCATCTGTCAGTAAGAAACTCCTCGCAGCATGATAAGATCAAAAAGCTAAGCCAAAGAATAGCTTTACTTGAAAAAGAGCTACGAGACACCAAGGATAAAACATAAGCCTCTTTGGTTGGTATTTGTTACAAATTCGTCATATTCCTGTACATAATTGCAGCAATCTCCTGAACTGCCTCATCAAGGGTGACCCCTGAGTTCCTGGCATACCTTTCAACTTCGGCAAGCAATTTTCGGTCTTCTCTAATCTTTGTGGCCAGTACATTTACTCCAAGCTCTTCACCCATTTCCTTCAAGTCCTCGTGTTTCTCACCGGTGGAATAATCCTTATAAATTCCTTTACGTGCAAGGTCGTTGTCGGGCAGGGTCAGGGAGGTCCAGTAGTCAGGATGATAACTAAACCTCATGAAGGATTTCAGGTATACCTCCTTATTCATTCCGCAATAGTGAATATAGCCTTTCTTATACTGATGGGTCTGAACCTGTTGCAGAAAAATAAAAAAAGTTGCGAGTCCCATTAGCCCATATCTCACCAAGCGTTTCCGGTTTTCCAGAATTGATTCAAAGACCACTGCAAGGGGAAAGGCCAGGACACCCATAAGATCGACATAGGCCCGCATTCCAAAACTGCCACCAAACCACCAACTCCACCATGAGCTCTGTACATAAATCATGATGAGCAACAAAATCAGCAGAGACCAGAAAAGACCTGGAATTCTCTTTCTGATCATCACCAGTCCCACCATGGCAAAACTCATCAGGGGCGCATAAATGAACCATCCTTTTTTGAAACCAAAAAGGTTCTCCAGGATATGAGGCTGAGCCCAGAAAAAGGAATCACCGTGGGGACCATAACTATAGTACAGGAATTGTCCGGTAACTGCATGCCAGTAGAGGAACTGCGGCATCCACGCAAGAACGAAGCCTGCAATCAGAATCAGTACCAGGTGAAATTTCTTTAAAAAAAACAGGATTCTATCCTTAAAATCCGCTCCTGATTTCACATCGTACAACAGCAAAATAAAAAATACAAGGATGTTGGTTGGCCGGACAAGTGCAATAAATCCCAATAATGCACCAGTTAGGAAGGTACTTACAATGGTTTGCCGCTTATACCAGCGGTCGACCAGCCAGAGGAAAAGGATCAACAGGAAAAAACTGCCTGCATGAGCCATAGGAGCCTCCAGTGTGGCATAATAAAATAGATTTGTCCCTAGTGCAATGGCCAGCAGGGTCCATATTGTTGTCCTGGTATTGAAGTACCTGAGGAGCATATTCTTCAGGATCACAAAGCCTATGATTACATAGCAAAGGCATATAAGAACCAGGAAAAGCTGATAGATTGTACTGTATCCATCCCTGGGGTATCCAAATAAAGGCGCCAGGGCATGGGCAGCAAAAAAACCGGGTGCATAAAGAACAGACATTCCCATGGAAGTAACAATGAGTCGTTTACCGCCTTCAATATCATAGGCCCAGAATTTATCATCATTGACAAAACCTTCCGGAGGATTATCCAGGAATCCAAGGGTTACATCTCCATAAATGAAGGTTGCCGGTAAATAGGCATAGTATGAGATTACATCCCAGTGAATCACACCTCTCTCATCGGGCTTGTTTCTGGTCCAGTTATGATAGCATACATCCATTCCCAGGTACCAGAGGGCAATGAAAAGAATGGTTAGCCTCAGAAATAATCGGGATCTCCGGGGAGAGCAGTTTTCACGCATATGTACAAAAATAATGAATTGAGACACATATCCAATCTGGTGCACTTATTGTAAATAATTAATTGCATTTTCTTGTGGCTCACTATTAATAAGAGCCTGAATATCCTCGAAATGGGAAGCTTCATTGGATCAGCCCTCTTTGAGAAATTGCAACCCCATTAAAAATTCATGTATTAATATGTACTTTTGTCGCTCCATAAACATCTTTGATATATAATTTGAAGATGGTTCTCACGACATTTTCACTAATAGTTATTTCTTTATTTACCCTTTCCATATTTGGGTGGATGGTATTCCATATTTGGGTGGATGGTATTCCATAT
>CAZRPW010000023.1:0-36564 GCA_964601975.1 uncultured Bacteroides sp. | reverse complement strand
TTCCATATTTGGGTGGATGGTATTCCATATTTGGGTGGATGGTATTCCATATCACGGAAGGGGACAAACAATTTGGTATTTTAACAGGTCCTGTAAAATTCATGTCCACCTTTCCTGACCTTTTTTCACAGTCGGTTGAGGAGGTTAAAACATTGCCAAATACATTTATCCCCACACCTGAAGATTTCAATTCATTAAACAGGCTTGAATCTGACCTTCATGTATTGTCAACATATTCTGACACCGGTGATTCCCGTTCGATTGTGTTGTTAAATCTTAAGAACGATTCGGTATTGTATAAATGGACCGTGGAGAATCCTTACCAGGAACACGATAGGATCATTAATCCAATGCTGTTTCCCGGAAAATCACTTGTATATTCCATTGAATGTCTCTCAGGACTAAGGAGGATCGACTCTCCGGGAAATGTTGTATGGAAACAGGATAGAATACATCCACAGCACGGGATGACCCTCGATAAAGAGGATAATATCTGGACATGCGCATTTATACCGGTTTAGGATGCAACCGGATTGTATAAGCTGGATGGAAGAAGTGTCTTTTAAGTCGGCAACTATATTACAAAGCTTGACCCTGAAACCGGCAGGATTCTTTTTCACAAATCAATCACTGAAATTTATCAGAAAATGAGCTTTCATCTTACCTTTTAAAGTCAGCGAACATCAAAGACCCATTATATTGACCCTTATACTTATTTTGTCGAAGAGCAGAACACAGAGCTCATCTGGGTTGTTCAGGATGATGAGGTTATCTATAAGGATGTACTTGAATCGCAACATGAAGGACATCATCATTTACCAAACTGGATTAGAATAATTAAATACGCTTTAACTCTTAGCCATCCCAATACGCTTTAGCTCCTAGCCATCCCAATACGATCTTCGTCAAATATGATTCCTTCTGTGAAAATCCTAAAAATACAGTGGGAGCCATACTCGAAAAAAGCGGAATAAGTGCTGACCTGCCGGAGTACAAACCCTTCCACAACAAAAGGCACACCGAATACAAGTACTCCCCCGGGCTTTATGAAACTGCCCATAACATCTACAGGCAGCTGGGCGACAAGTAAGGCCCGATCGACATGAGGACTGAGAAGAGACCAGGCAGCGCAAGGCCGGATCAGAACTGGAAATAGATGAGTAGCAATCTATTTACTGATCGTTAGATTTTTCCAAATGGAATTAAGGAACTTGGAAAGTTTTTTATCCAGTTGTTTACTGTTTTAGTTGATAACTCGATAATTTATTTTTCTAGAAGAAATTATTATCCAGTTATGCACCATTTTAGTTAATAACTCGATAATTTATTTTTGAATTACCCGAAATTCAGATTTTATTTGTGATTTCTGCAATCATTTTTCGGAACTCTCTTATGTTTTTTGGATAGAGATTCCGAAAAATGGATAAATGGGGTGGGAAACCACGATGAAATAGACAGGAAGCCCTTATCTTGGTGTTTTGGGGTTTCAGAATAATAATATATGCCTGCTGTCAGTTTCGGGACACCCAAAAATATCACAATCTAAGACCTATAAGTTTGATTTTTTGCGATTTAAAAATCAACTGACTTGGAGTGACGAAAACAGGAGGCCAGGATAGCGTGAGGCCAGGATAGCGTGAGGTCGGGATAGCGTGAGGCCGGGATAGCGTGAGGCCGGATCAGAACTGGAAATAAATAAAAGGCTGCAGGTCGGCCGACCAGGATTGGTAGATGATGAAGACCATGAGCACCGATATCAGGATCTTAGCCCAGAGAGGAGTGCGGATGAAGGCATTGAGCAGGTTCAGCTTCCAGCGCTCGGGAACCCAGTGGGTGAAGTAACCCAGGGCCATCACGGCAAAGACCAGGCGGTAACTCCAGAGCACGGTGGGGATAATGGCAGCATTAAATTCGTGGAATATCTGCCGGATCAGGGCATTGGCCTTTTCCATGGATTCGGAGCGGAACCAGATACGGGTGAAGGTGATGAAAACAAATGTATTGGCAATCTTCCACAGACGGGCCGCCCAATGCTTGCTGTGCTCGTACGGGCTCACCTTCCTCCACTGCTTGTAAACGATCAGTCCGACCCCGTTCAATCCGCCCCAGACCACAAATTGCCAGCTGGCACCGTGCCATAATCCGCCCAGCAGCATGGTAATCATCAGGTTCACATCGGTCATAATCCGCCCCTTCCGGTTTCCTCCCAGGGGAATGTAGAGATAATCCCTCAGCCAGGTGGAAAGGGAAATGTGCCATCGTTTCCAGAAAGACCCTACACTGGTGGCCTTGTAAGGCGAGTTGAAGTTCTTGGGAAGCCGGAATCCCAGCAGGAGGGCCACTCCTATGGCAATATCCGTATAGCCTGAAAAATCCACGTAAACCTGCAGGGAGTAGCCAAAGAGAGCGGCCAGGTTCTCAAAGCCAGAGAAACCATTGGGATTTGCAAAGACCCGGTCCACAAAATTCAGGGCAATATAGTCGCCGATGAACATCTTCTTGAAAAGCCCCTTCAGGATCAGGAAGAGGGCAAATCCAAATTCTTCCATCGACAGGCTGTAGCGCTTGTAGAGCTGGGGGATGAACTCGGAGGCGCGGACGATGGGACCAGCGACCAGCTGGGGGAAGAAAGACACATAAAAGCCAAAATCCAGGATGTGCCTGACCGGATCCACCTTTCCCCGGTAAATATCCACCGTATAGGAGATGGTCTGGAAAGTGTAGAAGGAAATACCCACCGGAAGCAATATCATACTTACATCGAAATGGGTTCCGGTGAGACGGTTCGACCACATTGCCAGGTGGTTCACCACCTCAATATCCAAATTAAAAACCGCATTCACCGTATCCACAAAAAGATAGGTGTACTTGAAGTAGGACAGCATGAAGAGGTTGACCGCCACACTCATGATCACGCCGAATTTTTTCCAGCTGATGTGCTTTGCCCGATGGATCAGATTCCCCAGGTAGTAGTCCGAAAAGGTGGAGAAAACCAGGATCAAAAAGAAAAGGCCCGAGGTCTTCCAGTAGAAGAAGAGACTGGCCCCGAAAAGGAAAGCGTTTCTCACAGCCCGCTGCTTATATATGCCCGAATAAATCAAAAGGACCACCGCGTAGAAGGCCCAGAAGAATAAGCGGGTGAAGATCAGCGGTCGCTCCGGATTAAATAGGAATATGTCTGTGAGTACCTGCAGTAACATTACCTGTTTTTGGATTGATACTGTTTATACTCAAGCATGAAGGCATTGTAAAACATCTCGGCCACCAGGTTGACTCCCAGTCCCGTAAAATGGATATAATCGGTGGAGGCCAGCGGTGGATCGGCATGAACAAAAGAGGGCATGGAGTTATGTCCCCCCATGGCTTCATATAAATCCCAGAAGGCAAAGCCTGCTTCAAGACTTGCATTTTTAAGGGCATCCCTGACCGGTTCAACCCCGGGGTAGCTTTCAAATATTCCCTTCTGTTTTAGGGACATGTCGGAGGGGCCAATCACAATGACAGGTACGTCTGGACAAAGCTCCTTCAGGAACTCAAGCTCCTCCTTGAAATGGCGCTTGTACCAGGACGGAGTTATGTAGGGAACCACATTCCCCCCGTACTGCAGAATTATAAGTCCGGGCGACAGATACTCCATCATCTTCATCTGTTGCGCATGGTTCATTTTTGAAAAGATGAGTCCGGACCCTCCCCGCATGGCAATATTATCCATCTGTAATCCACGGTAAGACTCAAATGAGATTCCATAGATGCGCCCGCCTTCCGGAAGATCGATGGACAGCGACAGGTTTTTAATATGGCAGTGGTGCCGGTAATCGGCTACGCTAAAACCGTCGGGGATATGCCTGATAGAGTCGGTGATTGTATCGTTCACCACAAGATTGAGCGCTCCCTCCTCTATGTAGGAATGCATGAAAACCCTTACCCTGTCGAAGGTACCCGTGCGCCTGGAGCAGTTAAAAGAATAGTGTAGTTGCGGCCATGTCTCATCTTCCGGAGTGGGAACCGATGCAAATGCACCCATAATGCCATAGACATTGTGGGTAATGGTAGAGTCGCGGCGTCCAAAATAGGTATAACGCAACCACTCCCCTTCCTGCTCCTGCCGATAAGCCAGGCTTCCTCCATAGAGGGGCAGAGCCTGTACCAGCCCGGTTCCTGACCCTCCAAACTGTCTCTGCAACCTGTAGCGTATAAGGGCGGTCATCCTGTCATTTTCAATCTGGGAATCTCCAAAGTGCATAATCCTGGTCCGTGCCACCGTTCCGTCTTTGAGTCCGTCCATCCTTGCAAAAAAAGGATCCAGTAAATCGGATCGCCCTTCAGCAAAGCTGATCCTGTAAACCGATCGCTTCAGGCTGTCGGCATTGGCAGGATCCACCGGCGGCAGCTCCAGGGTATCGAACTCTTCCTTTTGGCCGGGCCACCCATTTTGGCCGGGCCACTCATTTTGGCCGGGCCACTCCTTTTGGCCGGGCCATCCATTTTGGCCGGGCCTACCCTCTTGGCTACCATCCGCAGGCTGGACATCCTCTCCGCCTGCTTTAGCCAGCGTGTAACTTCCTGTGGCATTTTGCCCGGAACCCTCTTCTTCGGGCAAATCAAAACCTGCCTCCGGATCCTCTGTTACCGAGGAGGAGGCTACAAGCTGCTTTACCACCTCATCCCTGTAGGCTTCCTGCGGGGAAAGATCGGACAGATTCATAAATTTTAAATGAATAGAAGAGCCAATAGAGATTCCCTCGCGTGGAAATACAAGGGCAAGGAAAAACAGCCAAAAGGCAGCTGTAGCAAAAAAAATGAAGATCCGAAGTGGCTTCATAGATCAAATATAACCACCCACACCGGAATTCCAAACGGCTTTTAGCCCTTTGGTTTGATCCGAAGAACCTGTCCTGGTCGTATTTTGGATGAAGATCCCATATTATTTATCCTGGCAATATCAGTCTCTGATACGCCCGGGTATTTTCTCGCAATCTCCCAGAGGGTATCTCCTGATCTTACTGTATAGGTGATGTACGCTCCTGAGGCTGACCCGCCAGAGGCGGAGGATGAGGATGAGGATGAAGCACTCGCAGAGGATGAAGTCCCGGATGCCGAAGCAGGAGAGACCCCGGATGCCGAAGCAGGAGAGGCTCCTGTTGAAAGCTGCCTTCCTGCAAACTGCTGCTTCTGAGCAAAGCTCATATTATTAAGTCCCTCGTAATGAGCCGACTTACCCTTGGGTTTATAGATCACCAATTTTTGTCCGCCCCGGATGATGTCCCGGCTAATGTTGTTCCAGTACCTGAGATCGGATGCCCGCACATCATACCAGTCGGCTATATAGCCCACATTGTCGCCCGATTGCACCGTATAATATAGTTTATCATATTTATCGGCCGGCAGATCGATCCGCTGACTGGCCGAATAACGCTGGGGCGAGGCCACCTTTTTTGCCGGATCAAAATACACCGAATCCTTGTAGACAAAGATGCTGTCCTGAAAATCAATGAAGGAAGCGGTATACTCCATGGGAATTTTCACAGAGTAGGGCGTTTTTACTGTACCGGGTATGATATCTGCCCTGTACTGAGGGTTCATATCCCTGAGCTGCTCTACGGGTATCTCCAGTACCGCAGCCACCTGGGCCAGGTGGAGTGGCTCATGTATCATGATGGTATCCACAGCCCTGGGCAGGCTAAGTGGAGCAGCCGTGATCAGGTGGGTTTCATAGTAGTTCATTGTATAGGTGGCCGCAATAAAGGCCGGCACATAACCACGGGTCTCCCGGGGAAGATAGTAGTAAATCTCCCAGAAACTACGTCTTCCGCCCGAACGGCGGATGGCCTTATTCACATTGCCGGGACCACAGTTATAGGCAGCCAGAGCCAGGGTCCAGTCACCATATATACCATAGAGATCAGACAGGAATCTTGCTGCAGCATGGGTGGCGGCCACCGGATCCTTTCGCTCATCCACCAGGGAGTTGATTGTAAGTCCATAGTGCTTCCCTGTACTATACATGAACTGCCAGGCTCCCACAGCTCCTGCCCTGGATACAGCCCTGGGATTCAGGGCCGATTCAATAATGGACAGGTACTTTATTTCATAGGGTACATCGTAAAGATCAAAGATCTCCTCAAAGAGCGGGAAATAATACTCTGCCAGTCCCAGCATATTACGAACCTGCTCGCGCCGCTTCCGGGTATAGAGGTTGATGTAGTTTTTCACAATCCGGTTGTAACTCAGATCCACCACAGAGGGAATCTCAGCCAGTCTGGCCAGGTAAACGGAATCGGAAAAATCAGGCACAAGGGTATCGGACTCGGGGTCGTAATCGTCCATTGCACTTTCAAGCGACTGGCTGACATACCACAGGTTTACCAGGCTATCGAGATTACTACCCGTTCTCAGTTCCAACTCTCCTTCCATTGAAAATTGCTCCTGTATGGAATCATAGAATGGCTCAGGCAAAAAGCTGCTGAGGGTATCCTGCCCGCTGATTATCACCACGCTGCAAAAAATAGCCAAGCCCGTCAGCAGGGCCTTCACTCCGGGTTTTCTTCTCATTATTTTCTTCTCAGGTTAAAACTGCAGCTAAGACCATAGGTATAACCGGTTAAACTTCCGGGTGCCAAAAGGGGCTGCAGTGAGGGGGAGATTCCCATGGACAAATTATCATTCACATCCCAGCTAAAGAGCTGGGCATCCACATAGGCATCCACCACCTGCAGGGCATATACCGCAATCATAGCAATGTAACTCAACTCCATGTTCCGTCTCCAGAATTGCAGATAACGTTCGTCAACATTTTCAGGATCAGCAGCATACTCCTTCGCAGCGGCCTGGTACTCCCCCGAATTATAGTATATGGCATATCCAGCACCGCCCATGGCAGCCCATACAATGGGTATCTTGTAGTATTTCTGGTTATATGCCTGGCCCAGTCCGGGTAGCACAAGTGCAAGCATAATGGCCCGGGAGGGCGATTGGCTGAAATCGGGTTCCACCACGGCTGTATCGCCCCTTACACGGGGTGCTTTCCGGATTTGGGTGATGGTATCCCTTCCAATTGCCTGGTGCACTGTATCCGACTCCCAGAGAGGGACATATTCAGGAATCTCACTAAATTGGGCAGTATCTGCCTGGGTGTGTGAAAGGGTGGTATCCTGTTGTGTAAAAATGGTATCCAAAGCAGGACCCTGGGAATTTTCAGTCCCGCCAGGAAACAAGAGTTCCGGCTCCTGGCAGAAGACCTGGAAGGAAAAAAGAAAAACTGTAAGAAACACTAATAAGATCCTGTTCATTTACCCGGTTTATCGAATATACTCACAATACGCTGTAAGTCCTCATCCGATTTAAAGGGAATAACGATACGGCCTGTACCTTTATTGCTTCTTTTGAACTCAACAGTAGCTCCAAAGTGATGGGAAAGATGCTCACGGAGATCCTCATAATCGGACCTGGAACCCTCTTCCTTATCTTTTTCTTCTTCCTGCTCAGCTACTTTGCTCCCCCGGGCGAGGTTTTCCACCTGCCGTACAGAAAGGTCCTGCGCCATAATTTTCGTAAAAACTTCAATCTGAAGCTCCTTGTCTTCAATACCCAGCAGGGCCCTTGCGTGACCCATTGAAATTTTCTTTTCACGAATGGCATTCTGCACCTCCACAGGAAGGTTCAGAAGCCTCAGGTAGTTTGCAATGGTGGCCCGTTTCTTTCCAACCCGCTCCCCCAGCTTCTCCTGGGTGAGGTCGAACTCTTCAATGAGCCTTTGATAGGATATGGAAACTTCAATGGCATCCAGGTCCTCCCTTTGAATGTTTTCTACAAGCGCCAGCTCCAGCATGGTATCATCGCCTGCTTCTCTTACGTATGCCGGAATACGCTTCAGCCCAGCCTTGGTCGCTGCCCGAAGCCGGCGTTCGCCAGTAATCAGCTGGTAGGTGTTATTTTCGGCTTTCCTAACGGTAATGGGCTGAATAATCCCATGCTCTTTCACAGAGGCCACCAGGTCATTCAGTGCATCTTCGTCGAAATGGGTCCTGGGCTGGAAGGGGTTTACGGCAATATTCTTAAGAGCAATATCATTCACCGCCGAAGGGGAATGAACCAATTCCCTCTCCTGATCCTCGTGAACATCAATTAATGCTCCCAGTCCCCTGCCCAATGCGTTCTTTTTAGCTGACATACAGTAGTTTCTTAATCTAATATTTTTTCTTCCTGCTTCAAAAGCGTCTCTTCGTTCTTTTGCAGGATCTCCCTGGCCAGGTTCAGGTAACTCACAGCTCCCCTTGACTCGGCATCATATAATATGACGGGTTTCCCGAAACTGGGAGCCTCACTGAGTTTAATATTCCGCTGAATAATGGTTTCAAAAACCATCTGCTGGAAATGCTTCCTCACCTCATCTACCACCTGGTTGGATAAGCGCAACCTTCCGTCATACATGGTGAGGAGGAACCCTTCTATTTCCAGGTCAGGATTGAGCCCACGCTGAATAATATTGATGGTATTGAGCAGCTTCCCAAGCCCTTCCAGTGCAAAATATTCACATTGAACAGGAATAATCAAAGAATCCGCTGCTGTGAGCGCATTGACAGTGATCAAGCCCAACGAAGGTGAGCAGTCAATGAGGATATAGTCATAATCATCCCTGACCTGGGCGATCACGTTCTTGAGCATATACTCACGCTCATTCATATTCAGCATCTCAATTTCCGCTCCTACCAGGTCGATATGTGAGGGAATCAGATCCAGAAGCTCGATCTCACTGTTGAGAATGATCTTCCGGGGATCTGCATCTTCAATGAGACATTCATAGATGCTTGTCTTTACCTTCTTGATATCAAATCCGGATCCGGAAGTGGCATTGGCCTGGGGATCAGCATCTATAATTAAAACCCTTTTTTCAAGCACAGCAAGGCTGGCCCCAAGGTTAATAGCAGATGTTGTCTTCCCAACGCCCCCCTTCTGATTCGCTAACGCAATTACTTTACCCATTGGCCTTCAGTTTTTCTGATTGGTTTAAATAGAAACGGCTTTGTCCCTCTTTTTATTCGCAGCGGTCAAATTTACTATTTTCGAGTCCCCACCTAATTTTTGTCATTTCGTTATTGTAAACAATAATTTTGGTTTTATAAACACCTTTTCAACATTTTTTGCTCATAACTCCATAAGGTATTTACGCTCAAACCCCTCAAGGAAAATATAAAAAGGGAATTCACTATCTTTGCGCCGGATAATAAAAAACTAAATGAGCAAAACTAGCTGGATATGCATCGTCAACAAGGCGGCAGGAGGAGGAAAAACCGAGAAAGACTGGCCTGAGATTGAACGACACCTGAATAATTACGGGATTAAATACGAGGCCTTTTTCACCAGCAGGCGCTTGCATGCAGCCATCATTGCCAAAAATAAAATTAAAGAGGGATACTCCAGGATCATTGTGGTGGGTGGAGACGGAACCATGAATGAGGTAATCAACGGCCTCTTTTCGCAGGGTCAGATTAAGACCACCGAGGTAATGCTTGGAATGATCTCCGTCGGAACCGGGAATGACTGGGCCAAAATGTTTAATATCCCCCTGGACTACGAAGAGGCGGTCCTTACCATAGAAAAACAGCACACCTTCATCCAGGATGCCGGGCTTGTTCAGTACACAAAGAACGGAAAAGAGTGGAAGCGATACTTCATCAACATAGCCGGAATGGGTTTTGATGCAAGGGTGGTAGAGCGCTCCAACCGCATGAAAGAAAAAGGTAAAAGCAGCACTCTGCTCTATTTCTACAACATCTTTGCCAGCCTGATCCGTTATAAATCTCAGAAAGCAAACATTGCCATAGATGGGAAATCCTTCCAGCGGAGCATCTTTTCAATGAATGTAGGAATTTGTAAATACAGTGGAGGCGGAATGATACAGGTACCCCATGCAGTGGCCGACGACGGGCTCTACTCCATCACCCTGATTAAAAAAATGGGGAAGCTGAATATTCTTGCCAATGTGAAACGATTATATAACGGAAGCATTGTCAATCACAGTCGGGTAGAAACCTATATGGGGCAATCTGTCCAGATCGAAGGCAACTCCCTGCTGCAGGTTGAAACAGATGGGGAAACGCTGGGTCAGGGACCCTTAAGTTTCAAAATCATTCCGCGCAGTGTCATGATTATTTCAGGAGAAATGTCAGCCTAGCGCTTCTGCAGGCTTATCTCAAAAAGCTTTGGCCAGTATTTTCCGGTGACAAAAAGCCTGTCACCTTCTTCATCCCAGGCAATTCCATTCAGCACATCTGTGCTGGGCTTGCGGTCTGCAATTTTGAGGATCCCCTTTAGTTGAATGCGCCCTTCCACTTTACCGCTTTCCGGATCGATAATCACAATCTCATCGGTATAGTATCTGTTGGCCCATATTTTACCATTGATGAATTCAAGTTCATTGAGGCTATCTGCAGGCCCTTTATGATCATATACCTCAATCTGGCGGTTCACCGTGAAGAGTTCCGGGTCAAGAAAATAGATTACGTGGGTACCATCGCTCATGATTAACTCCTCACCATTATGAGTCAGACCCCAGCCCTCCTTGTTCTGGTAATAAACCTTCTGAATTTCTTCAAAGGATTCCCGGTCATAAACAAAACCCACCTGCGATTTATAAGTAAGCTGAAAGATCCGCTCTCCCATTACCGCAATACCCTCTCCGAAAAGTGAGGGATCCATATCCCTGATCTTCTCAACCTTACCAGATTCCAGGTTTACCTTTCTCAGCGAAGAAGTCCCATAATTGCCGGTCCCTTCATAGAGCCAGCCATCCACGTACTGCAAGCCCTGGGTATAGGCCTTTATATCATGAGGATATTCCCTGAGCACTGTGTAGCTGTATTCCACAGGCTGCTGATCGGACAGAAAGGTAAGCTTCCTGCTCAGATTTTCGTTAAGACCACCCTTGAAATAGACCCTTAGCCTCAAACCCGAACTGCCTGTTTTCTCCATCCCTGTTGGAATTCGTGCCTCCACGGGTCCGCCCTCGGGAAACCCGGTGATTGCTTTCAGGGTATGAATCAGGGTCCCACCCAGAAATACCTGAACAGAATCCACCAAAACGCTGTCGGGATACTCAAGACGAACCGGGATATCCTGTCCCAGCTGAAGTGCCAGCGCCTGTGCCGGCTCCACCAGCGTTGATATCCTGGTCTTCACAGGAGCAGGAGTTTTCTGATCTTTCTTGCCGGAAACACCATTTTCTGGTCCGCAGGCAGTAAGCAGAACCAAAAGGATGAGAAAAGGAGGAAGAAATTTACGCATTTCAAAAAGAGAATTAGCTGCCTAAAAGGCGCTTGAATAAGTTACGGTTCCGCGGGAGGCTCCTCAGCTCTGTCTCCAGGTGGGGATTCGACTCCGGGTTAATCATCTGGTAGATTTCTCCCCAGCCAAGCATCCCCCCAATATTCCTGTCGTCGATGAAGATGTCGGCCTCAATCTTCCTGCTGCTGAAGTTCTCGTTAAACTCTTCCTCAGGGTAGCTCTTGTTTACCGCATAAAACTCAACCCCGTTCTGTCTGCAATACTCAACTGCTTCATCCAGTTCCTTACCCGAACGGTAGGTCCACAGGATGAGTAAGTGCTTTTGCTTTTGCAGTGCCTTAAGCGTATCAAAAGCGAAAAGGATTTCCTTTCCGATTTCGGGATATCTGTGCTCAACAATTGTACCGTCAAAATCTACTGCAATTTTAAGGGGAGTTTCCATAAATACTTCTCTTCTATTGGCTCAAAAATACAAAAACCTCTCAAAAGAGATCATTTACTGAAAGATATCTTTCACCTGTATCATAGTTGAAACTCAGGATGCATGAAGAGGGATCCACATTTTCCAGAAGCCTGGCCACTGCAGCCAGGGAGGCTCCTGTAGAAATCCCGGCAAAAAGGCCTTCTTCCCGGGCTGCCCGGCGCACATATTCAAAGGCTTCAGATTTTTCAATGCCAAAGGTTCCATCCAGCACTGAAGTATCCAGGTTGGCGGGGATGAATCCTGCACCGATTCCCATAATTCCATGAGGAGATGCTTTCCCCCCCGCAATAACTTCGGATCCGATCGGCTCTACGGCGTATACCTTCAAATCGGGCATCTCCCTTTTCAATACCCTGGCCACCCCGGAAATATGTCCCCCGGTACCTACACCAGTAACCATGTAATCAATCCCCCCGGGGAAATCCAAAAGAATCTCCTTTGCAGTTGTAGCCTCATGAATCGCCGGGTTGGCAACATTTTCGAACTGTGAAGGAATCCATGAAGGAGAGATCTCACCGGCCAGCTCTTCGGCCTTTGCTATGGAACCCTTCATCCCCATTTCACGGGGAGTGAGTACAATCTCTGCACCATAGGCCTTGAGAATGCTTCTGCGCTCCACCGACATGGACTCGGGCATTACCAGGATGACCCGGTAGCCCTTCACAGCACCCACCATGGCCAGGCCGATTCCGGTATTCCCCGAAGTGGGTTCAATAATGCATGAACCCTTTTTGAGCAGCCCCTTTTTCTCTGCATCCAGGACCATTGCATTTGCGATGCGGTCCTTTATGCTCCCCCCTGGATTTTCCCGCTCCAGTTTCATCCAAACATTCTCAGCTCCGGGAAAGAGCTTTCTCATCCTCAGGTGGGGGGTATTCCCAATGGTCTCCAGTATATTTTCGTATTTCATAATCTTGCTCGCTGCGCTCGCAGTAATTGGTTATTAGTAAATGGTTATTGGCAAATAGCAAATAGCAATTAGCGATTGGTTCTTAGTAAGTACCTATTAACTAATTGCTAATTACCATTTGCCATTTCAAATGACATAGTCATTTGGAATTTTGAATTCCTTACTATCCCTTACCAATACCCGGTGATTACGGTATACCACCGAATGAGGCAATACACTTTCAGTGATCCAGGTATTTCCTCCCACCACGGTGTGATGTCCAATAGTTGTATCACCTCCCAGAATGGTACTTCCGGCATAAATCACCACGTGATCCTCAATATTGGGGTGACGCTTGATATTTGCCATGCTTTTCTCAACGGTAAGGGCTCCCAGGGTCACCCCCTGGTAGATTTTCACATGCTCCCCGATCGTGGCGGTCTCGCCGATTACAATCCCCGTTCCGTGATCGATGAAAAAAGGAGATCCGATTTTAGCACCGGGATGAATATCGATCCCCGTTTTCCCGTGGACATATTCGGACATCACCCTTGGAATGACCGGGACTCCCAGGCGAAAGAGGATATTGGCAATTCTGTATACCGAAATACAATAAAAACCAGGATAACAAAGGATAATCTCCTCAACGCAGCTGGAGGCCGGATCAAAGCGGGCGATGGATTCGGCATCGGCAACCAGTTGTTCAAATACAGGGGGGAGTTCTTCGAAAAAAGAAGTTGTGAGCTCTTCGGGTGAACGCGTAAGTGATTTGCTGATAGAATGTAGCAGCTCCTTAAGCTTTACAGTACAGCGTTCAAGCTCGGCCTCCATATCCCCTGGATTGACCTCCCCGTTCTGCTGTATGGGAAAAAGAGTAGAGATCAGTAGATCTGTAAACTCACGCGTTTCTTTAATGGAGGGCACAGCCGTGCACTCTCCCCTGCTATATTCACTTAGCCTTTTTGCAAAAGCCTTATCCGGTCCGCTCATTTTCATTCAATTTACAGGAAAAACCTATTCCCCTACTTGGAAACCCGCTGCTGTAGTAAAAGGTTCAGGAGGGAAAGCAAAATATAACTTAAAATCACCAGGGTAATGCCCGGTAATCCGATAAAAAAGAGGATTATGATGGTGATGATCAGTAAGATATAACGGATCAGGTTCCCCTTGATTCTGAAATGTTTAAATTTCATGGAGTACATGGGAACCGGCAGTATCATGTGCAGGGCCATGATCAGCATAATGGCCCAGAGAAAATAAAGATTTACCTGGGTTCCAAAAAGCAAGCCTTCGTCCATGAACTGCCAGTAAAGACCGGTCCAGAATAAAGCGTGTGCCGGTGTGGGGAGTCCGTGAAAAAAGCTCCCTCCACTTTCCTCAAGGTTAAACCTTGCCAGGCGAATGGCAGAAAGTGCAGGCACCAGAACCACCGATAAAAGCATCACCACCTGAATGATACCAGGATAGAGGTCAGTATCAGCCACAGAAAACTGTTGCCGGAAAATGGCGTAAATAAAAATGGCAGGCAAAACACCAAAGCTAACCATGTCGGACAGGGAATCGAGCTGCTTACCGATTTCACTTGTAGCATTAAGTAAACGGGCAGCCATACCATCCAAAAAATCAAAAAGACTTGCGGCCAAAAGCAGGTAAACCGACCATTGCCACTGTCCTTCGATGGCCAGAACAATGGCTACAGTTCCGCAAGACAGGTTCAACAATGTGAACAGATTTGGGATATGCCTTTTCATGGGATTATGAGGGATCGGCACTTTCCGCTGCTGCTCGTTGTTTTTCGAAATATTTAAGTGCCCAGCGTACGGCCAGGTAGCTGACCCAAATCATAAAGGGCCAGGAAAGATATCCGATAATTGCTCCAATGTACATCGTCTTAGTTATTAGTTATTAGTAATTGGTAATTGGTTGGTAGCCACTTACTATTTACCATTTGCTATTTACCATTTACTATTTGCTATTTACCATTTACTATTTACTATTTACCATTTACCATTTACTATTTACCATTTACCATTTACTATTTACCATTTGCTATTTTAGTAAACATGATGCTCTTCTTCCATCTCCTTCTCATCAATTTTCTTTTTGTTCAGGGATCTCCAGGCATAGATGATGTATGCCAGAACGAAAGGAACGATCAGTGACACCCAGCTCATGGCCACCAGTGTATAGTGACTTGAGGAAGCATTTACAATTGTAAGAGAGCTCTGCAGGTCATGTGAGGAGGGGTAGAAAGCCGTATTGTTCATACCCGCTAGCATGAAGAGGGAAAAAACCACCAGGATTGTACCCGGACCGGCGAACCAGATTCCATTACCACAATCTCTCAGCAGTCCGTTTGCAATACCTCCAAGAACCGCCAGTACCCCTACCAGGAACATGATCAATACCACAGGCATTGCCAGCAGGTTGTGCAAGTATTTATAGGGTTCCATAAAGACCTCCCCGCTATCGGGATTTACCGCGAAACCATCCCTCAGCATGAGCCAGAGGGTGAAAGCGATGAAGAATACGACAAAGGGAAGGGCATTATAAAGCAGCGCCTTTTTGGACCTGGATATTATATTGTCATTGTCAATGGTCTTCATGAAATACAGTAATCCCAGCACCCGAGAGAGGAAAAATACAGTGAGTCCCAATAAAAGGTTGAAGGGACACAGTGCCGCCTCCAGTCCGCGTGCCCCGGTGGCCCAGGTAACACTATTCATATTGTCCAGGGAAAACTGCGCTCCCGAAAAGAAAGTGGCTACTGCCACGCCCACCAGGAAGGTCCCAAGCAGCCCGTTTATAAAAAGGAACCACTCATAGGTCTTTTGTCCGAGAAAATTACTGGCCTTTGTACGGAATTCATAGGATACCGCCTGAATTACAAAAGCAAAGAGAATGGCCATCCAAACCCAGTAGGCTCCCCCAAAACTGGTGGCATAAAAGAGCGGAAAGGAGGCAAAAAAGGCACCCCCGAAAGTAACCAGGGTAGTAAAAGTAAACTCCCATTTCCTGCCCAGGGCGTTCACGATGATGGTCCTTTCGGCAGGGGATTTCCCAATACGGAATATGAAAGTTTGTCCCCCCTGCACGAAAAACAGGAAGACCAGGATTGCTCCCAGGAGGGAAACAATAATAAACCAGTATTGCTGTAGTACCAGATGTGATAGATTTCCAAACATGACTATTTCCCTCCAGGTCCTTTTTTAATTTGTGTAAGCATAATTTTCACCTCGGCAATGAACAGGGCCGAAAAGGTGGCCAGGAATATCCAGAAGGTAAGCTGGACGGCACCCGGACTCAGCCTGGTTACAGCCGAAATGGTGGGCATCAGTTCATAAACCACCCAGGGTTGTCGCCCCATTTCTCCAACGATCCATCCGGACTGACTGGCAATCCAGGGAAGAGGAAGTGTGAGAAGGGCCACCCAGAGCAGCCACTTACGGTCGCCCCACCTGTTCTTTAGGCTTAACCAGAAAACAAGCATTGTAAGAATCAGGAAGTGCCCTCCCAGGATGACCATCACATGGAAGGAATAGAAGCTCATCTTCACATTCGGGATAAGCTCCTTCAACTCCCTCCCCTGGTAATAACCGTAACCAAAATATTTGTAGTACTCATCCAGCCAAAAGGGATCAATAAACTTTTCTGAAAGTGCTTCGTAGGTGGTATCATCTCCCCTCTCTTTTGCCCTCTTCAGCTCCTTCAGTGTCTGGATGGCAATGGCACCCCGCTGGATCTTCTCCTCATAGGACATAATTTTTTGTTCATCATTCCCGTAAACCAGGTCGGTGATCCCCGGAACAAAACCATTGGGGGTCAAAAAAGCCATATAGGAGAGCGCATTGGGGATCTCAATTTTAAAGATGAAGTCTTCCCTGGGGTTTGGTTGCTTGGTGGTATCGGTACGCATGGCCCCTATGGCCACCAGGGGAGCATGGGTTTGCCCGTCGTAGAGCGCCTCCATAGCTGCAAATTTCATGGGCTGCTTGTTCGCTACAATTCTTGCTGAGCTATCGCCGGTAGCAATGGTGGCGATGGCAGCAATCACCCCGAATACGGAAGCAACAAGGGTGCTCCTTTTGGCAAATAAAACCTCCCTGTTACGAATCAGAAACCAGGCGCTGACTCCGATCACGAAAATCGATCCCAGCAGGAAACTGGAAGTAACCGTATGCAGAAACTTATTCACTGCCACATCGGAGAATATCACATCCCAGAAGTTGGTCATTTCATTTCGAGCTGTTTCAGGATTAAATGCAGTCCCCACGGGATGCTGCATCCAGGCATTTGCCACAAGGATCCAAACAGCCGACATATTGGCACCAAAGGCAGTAAGCCAGGAGGCCGTCAGGTGAAACCGCTTACTCACCTTATTCCATCCAAAGAACATAACGGCTATGAAAGTAGATTCCATGAAAAAGGCCAGAATTCCTTCAATGGCAAGCGGGGCACCGAAGATATCTCCAACAAACCATGAGTAGTTCGACCAGTTGGTGCCAAATTCAAATTCAAGAATGATCCCGGTAGAAACACCTATGGCAAAGTTGATACCAAAAAGTTTCATCCAGAATTTAGTAATTCGCTTCCACTCTTCATCACCGGTGCGCACATAAATTGTATGCATGAAAGCCACAATAAATGAGAGACCCAGTGTCAACGGCACAAAAATCCAGTGAAACATCGCTGTGAGGGCAAATTGTCCCCTCGACCAGTCCACCAGGGACATATCAATTGATTCAAGCATGGGTTTTATGGATTAGTAAGTTGTTCAAGTACATGCATACTCCTTTCTTCGTCGGACGAAAAGTCTCGTTTAAGAATATCAGGGAAAAAGAAAATTTTCAGGATTGCAAACATTATGAAAAGCTTGAGCAGAATGATGCCCCACATTTTCCTTCCCCAGGTCATGCTTTTAAACCCCTCGAAATAGAACCTGAATACCCTTTTTATCATAATTCCCAGAATTGGAGACCTAAAATTAAAAATCTAATTCGGTATCACCGTGGACTTGCTTATTTTTATTTACTATAAATAGATGTATTTTTTATCTTCTTTAGTTAGCTTTAACAATCTATTTCAGCGGATATTTGTTAATTAAGGAATGAATCGAACCCTAATTATTTTCCTGCTATTGACCACCCTGGTTGGGGTCAAAGCTCAACAAGAGGCCGATTTAGAGATTGGCGTCATCGAAAAACTCGATCAATTTATCCCCATGGATGCCATGCTGGTGAATGAGCTGGGTGACACTGTCATTATTGGAGACCTCATAGACAAACCCACCATCCTGAATTTTGTATACTTCCGCTGCCCGGGAATCTGTTCCCCGCTCATGGACGGGCTCTCCAATGCCATGGATGGTACCGATCTTGTTCTGGGTGAAGATTACCAGGCACTGACCATCAGCTTCGACCCACGGGAAACCACTGTGCTGGCTACCCGTAAGAAAAACAATTACCTGAACCTGATGGAAAAAAGTTCGGAGGCAGAGAAGGGCTGGCTCTTCTTTACAAGTGATAGTGCCAGTATTTCCAATCTTACAGAGGCCACTGGCTTCAGGTACAAAGCCACCGGGAATGACTTTATTCATGCTGCCACACTGATTATTCTTACACCCGAAGGGAAGATCTCCAGATATTTAAACGGGATCTACTTCCTTCCCTTCGAGCTTAAAATGTCGATCATTGATGCCGGTAACGGGAAATCGGGCCCCACTATCAACCGGGTCCTTCAGTTTTGCTATTCTCTCGATCCAGAGGGACAAAAATATGTACTGAATATCACGAAGATCTCGGCCACACTGATCATCTTTTTTGCACTGGTTCTATTCTTTGTATTAATGTTTTTCAGAAAAAGAAAAAACACATAGCATATGACTTCAAAAACCTCGGAGAAGAAGAAGCATATACCCTATTTGGATGCGGACAATGGGAGAAAAGGGATCTTTAAATGGATCCTCTCCACCGACCATAAAAGGATTGCCCTGCTCTATCTTTATTCCATGATGACCTGGTTCACCGTCGGGGTGATCCTGGGGCTGTTGATGAAACTTGAATTGATTGCACCCGGTAAAACCCTCATGGGTGCCCAGGGCTACAACGCCACGTTTACCGTTCATGGTGTAATCATGATTTTTTTGATCGTGATCCCCGGACTACCGGCAATTTTTGGTAACTTTTTGCTACCCATACAGATTGGTGCCAAGGATGTAGCTTTCCCGAAACTGAACCTGCTTTCCTGGTACATTTATGTGTTTGGTTCGATCCTTGTTATCGCTTCCCTTTTTGGAGACGGACCTCCCGATACCGGCTGGACCTTCTATGCACCCTATAGTTTTAAAACCGGAACCAACATGCTACCGGCTGCGCTGGGAGCATTTGTCCTGGGATTTTCATCCATTCTTACTGGTTTAAATTTCATCGTAACCATTCACCGGATGAGGGCACCGGGAATGACCTGGATGAAAATGCCTCTGTTTCCATGGACCCTTTACGGAACCGGGTGGATCCAGCTGCTGGCCACACCCATAGTTGGGATCACCCTTTTGATGGTTGCAGGAGAGAGAATCCTCGGCATAGGCTTTTTTGATCCAGCCAAAGGAGGCGACCCCATCCTCTACCAGCACCTTTTCTGGATCTACTCCCACCCTGCAGTCTACATAATGATCCTGCCTGCCATGGGAGCTATCTCTGAAATCATCCCTACCTTTGTAAGGAAGACCATTTTTGGCTACAAGGCCATTGTATTATCCACACTGGCCATTGCTTTTGTGGGATATTTTGTGTGGGCCCACCACATGTTCACTTCGGGGATGAGCGGCACTGCGCTGTTTACTTTCTCAATCCTTACCTTCCTTGTGGCCATCCCAAGTGCCATCAAAGTATTTAACTGGATCTCCACCATGCACAAGGGCTCCATCAGCACGGAGGTTCCGTTTCAGTGGGCAGCCACCTTTATATTCATCTTTATGATCGGCGGACTAACCGGCCTGGTTCTGGGTGCCCTGGCTGCCAATGTGCACGTACACGATACTGCTTTTGTGGTGGCACACTTCCACTTCATTGTATTCGGGGGTGTGGGCTTTGCCTTCTTCGGAGCCATACATTACTGGTTCCCGCTCATTTTCGGGAGGATGTATGACAATGGCTGGGCAAGGACCGGTTTGGTCATTTTCTTCATAGGTTTCGTGACCCTGTATGGACCCATGTTCTACCTGGGAATCAAAGGGATGCCCCGTCGCTACTTCGATTACCTTGAGGAGTTTCATGGTCCCAATATCATCTCCACCTTCGGCGCAATTACTATGGTTTTCGGTTTGATCGTTATCGTCACCAACCTGATCAAATCGGCCCGAAGCGGACCGATCGCAAAACATAATCCCTGGAAGGGCACCGGGCTTGAATGGCAGATCCCTGCCCCACCCTCGGTTGAAAATTTTGATGAAATCCCGGTGATCACTAAAGCACCCTATAAGTTTGACTAAAGTATAATCATATGACTGAAACCGCCATACATCATAATGAGCACAGGGATGATCAGGGGTCCAAGCTTGGCATGTGGCTCTTTATCTTTACCGAGTTACTGCTTTTTGGAGGCCTTTTCATCGTCTACGCGGTTTACCGTTATAAAAACGCACAGGCCTTTCATATTGCTGCCCAGGAATTGGATGTGGTCATGGGAACCATTAACACAGTCATCCTGCTTGTAAGCAGTATGACCATTGCCATGTCGACTACGGCTATCCAGAGAAAGGATAAGCGGACCACCCTGATTCTGATTGGCATCACTCTGGTCCTGGCCCTGGTTTTCCTGGTAAACAAGTACTTTGAGTGGAGCGGCAAAATCAGTCATGGTCTCTTCCCGGGCTCCCCTGTACTGGATGATCTCGGACAGGGAGACATCCTCTTTTTCGGACTTTATTTCTTCATGACCGGACTACACGCTGTCCATATTATTGTTGGGATGATCGTCCTGGGGATTGGATTTATGCGTGTAAAGAATGACAGGCTCGGCTTCGATAATTATCAACTCCTTGAAAATGGAGGACTTTACTGGCACCTGGTAGATCTCATATGGATCTTCCTTTTCCCTCTGTTCTACCTGATCACTTAAATTATTATTGTCATGTCAGATTCAACACATCATATTGTTAGCTACCGCAGTTACGGACTCATACTCCTCCTGTTATTGATCCTGACGGCTGTTTCTGTTGCGGTTACCCAGATCGAACTCACAAAGTGGTCAACCGCTGTAGCTCTGCTACTTGCCACCACAAAATCAGCCATTGTTCTGGCAATTTTTATGCATTTAAAATTCGACCAGCGGATTTACAGGTTCATGGCCATTTTCGTCTTTCTGCTGCTGCTCGCTGTCATTGTTGTTACATTCCTGGATTACGCATTTAGATAAACCCTTTCTACCATGTATACTGCTGTTCCACAAGAAGCTTCCAATTTTGTCGCCGGTGTTGACCTGGCTTTCATGGTGATCCTTGGTATCTCGGCCCTCTTCCTGGTCGGGCTCACCGCTGTGATGATTGTGTTTATCCATAAGTATCGAAAAGACCGGCATCCAAAGGCCGTTCAGAATGAAGGAAGCACCAAGCTGGAGATCATCTGGACAGTGGTTCCGTTGATACTGGTACTGGTGATGTTCTATTTTGGCTGGATGGGCTGGCGCCCTATGAAGAACCCGCCCGATGAGGCCATGCACGTAAAGGCCATTGCCAGGATGTGGAATTTTAGTTTTGAATATGAAAACGGGAAATTCTCCGACACTCTTTTTGTCCCTCTGAATGAACCTGTTATCCTTGACCTGGTGGCACTTGATGTACTTCACAGTCTTTATATCCCGGCTTTCCGGGTGAAGGAAGACATGGTTCCCGGGCAGGAAAAGGTCATGTGGTTTATTCCTGGCACCGAAGGAGAATTTGATCTTTTCTGCACTGAATACTGTGGGCTCGAGCATTCCTACATGTACACTGGAGTGATTGTGCTGCCGAAGGAGGAGTTTGATACCTGGCTTACCGACACAACCGCTGTGCTGGCATCTGCAGCCGGATCGGACCTTTCCCTGGCTGATCAGGGATGGGAGATTCTCAGAAAAAACGGTTGCAATGCCTGTCATTCACAGGATGGCTCAAAACTAATCGGCCCTTCTTACCTGGGAGGATGGGGCACTACCCGGACGGTGGAGACTGGCCGCGAAAAGCGCGAGGTGACAGTGGATGAGGAGTATATTAGACGTTCCATTTACGATCCCAATGCAGATATTGCTGAAGGTTTCGGCAAGGGCCTAATGCTCTCTTATGAAGGGATGGTCAGCGAAGAAGAAGTGAAACTGATTATCGAGTACCTGAAAGAACTCAATGAGTAAAGGATCGGTTGGTATTTACCTGCGAGCAATACTGGAACTGGGCAAATTCACAATTTCGCTCCCGGTGGCACTTACCGGGTTCCTGGGTTATTTCCTTCACAAGCCTGTTCTTGACAAGAATGCAGTGCTTGCTGCTATGGGGGTGTTTCTTCTATCAATGGGGTCTGGAGCCATCAACCAGATCCAGGAAAGAAAAACAGATGCCCTGATGAAGCGAACCGCCACACGGCCCATTCCCTCTGGCATCATCAGGCTCCACCATGCTATTATCCTGGCAACTGCCTTTTCTCTTACCGGAATTTTGATTCTTATGCTTACCGGATATCCGCTTGCTGCCGGACTCGGAATTTTTACCCTGCTTTGGTACAACCTGGTATATACCCCCCTTAAACGGGTCACAGCTTTCGCGGTATTCCCGGGCGCCCTCATTGGGGCCCTTCCACCGCTTATCGGCTGGACCGCCGCAGGGGGAGTACCATGGGACCTGGAGATCGTGACGGTGGCCTTTTTACTTTTTGTCGGACAGATGCCGCACTACTGGCTACTTCTTCTAAAGGTGGGAGATCAGTTTCGGGAGGCAGGCATGCCGGTAATCACAAACCTCCTTGAGCCTCGACAAATCAGGAACCTGAGCTTCATCTGGATTGCCACTACGGGAAGCATTGTCCTGATGCTGCCTGCCACACCGGTACTTGAAAGCCGGGTGATTTCTGTTGCACTTATAGTTCTCACCATTGGCTTTATGATCAGAATGTTCAGATTATCCTACCGGGGCGACCTGATGCAACATTGGAAAAAGGCATTTATTACTGTAAATTTGTTTTACCTGGTAATTATCCTTGCACTATTGGCCAACAAAATGATCCTTAATATTAACTAAAGCCTCATCTGTCATGAAAAACTTTATTGCACTCCTGCTGATCCCAATCCTTGCTGCATCATGTATCCGTATGGATAACACCTCTGAACCAAAGACTGAGCCCGAAAAAAAGACCGATGGCGTTTTTATTCACATAAGCAAAGGTGCCGACGATCCACACTCTGTGCTGATGGCCCTGATGCTGGCAGACAAGTTTTCAACATCCAATGATGTACTTGTTTTCTTTGATAAAGACGGAATCGATATGGTGACCGAGCAGGCCCCCAACCTGGAAATGGAGCCCTTCGACTCATCTGACGACATCATTGAAAGACTTTTAAATCGGGGGGTAGATATACTGGCCTGCCCGGCCTGTATGACAGTTGCCGGAGTAGAGAAGGAAGACCTGAAAAATGGCGTGAAGCTTGCTGAAAAAGAAAGGTTCCTTGACTTCACAGAAGGCCGGATCCTGACACTTGATTACTAAATAAACAAGCATATGAAAATTCTATGGATCACACTGGCAACCATCTTTATGGTCGCCTGCAGTACACAAACAAAAAAAGAGGTAAGCCAGACTGAAGAAAGCTCCGTTCCGGCCAAAGCAGAATGGGTAGAACTTACCCTTCAGGTTGAGGGGATGACCTGCGAGGGATGTGAAAATGCAATCAAAGCCGGAATAGAGAAACTTGAAGGGGTTGCAACCGTGGAGTCCTCATTTGAAGAGGCCTGGACCAAAGTCAAATATGACAGCAATGCCACCTCCGTGGAGGAAATCACGGCCAGTATCACTGAGACCGGATACGAGGTAAAGGGTGAACTCTGAGCTACCTGACCAGCAGGCTTAGCAGGCCCATGAAAAGGACAGCATCGGCTGTCCAACGATAAAGATCCCTGCTCCTGAACCACGCTGGCAGAAGAAGCACCAGCAATAGTATAGTGGACATGCCTGCAAGAATCAGGGCCAGCTGCGTGTAACGGTCTGTGTCAAATACCATGAACTGCAGGACCAAAAGCAGGTAAATACTGATGCCAGCGCCCAGGAGCAGGTTCCTGGTTTGCTTTTTTCCAAGGATCCGGGCAAGGGAGGCAATGCCCATACGTGAATCCAGGTGCATATCATACAGAGAGATTACACCCAGGTTCATCAGCAGTACCCCGGCCATCATTATAAGAATCATGCCATGGGCAGACTCCAGGCCAACGCCGCGGGTAATATAGGGTCCCATCCAGGTACCTGCCAGGTAAATTAGCAATACAAAGGCCTCGCCCGGTATGAAGAGCAGGCGGTTCTTCTTGAATATATGGCGCATGGCATAAAAAAGAAGCACCCCTCCGGAAAGGACCAGGGCTGCCTTGAACATCTCTTTATTCAGGAAATTAAATACAAGCAGCATATCAGCAGCTGATACAAGGCCCAGAAACCAAATGAAAACCTTCCTGTTTTTGTTAATGAATACATGCAATTCCCGCAAAGGTTTTTTCCTGTTTTTCCATGCATCCAGCAAATGATCGCCCATATAGAGTACCCAGACGGTCATGGCCAGGGCTGCCCACCAGACCCAGCCTGGATTTGCTAAAAAAAGCTTTGCGGCCAGTGCGGATGTGGCCAATGCTCCAAGTACAATATCCAGACTTAAAAAATGAAAATAACGGTAGATCTGCCTCACTCTTTTATGTATGATGATGTTTGCTCTCCTCCAGGTAAGGGTGCTTGAGCGGGTAAAGGTTGGCCCGGGTTAAGGCGTAACCAGTAATCAGCATGAACAATCCGGCGAAGCCGACAAATATACCAATCTCCTGGAATCCCAGTACCTGCTTTCCCAGAGTCCCCGGGAATATCTGCAGGTAAAGATCGATAAACTGACCCACAATCAGAAAAGGAATCACGATTTTTACGATTGTTTTATTACTGCCGATAGCTTTAGGCATCAGTAATACGAAGGGGAGAAACCAATTAATAATGATGTTGGCAAAAAAGAAGGGTTTCCAGCCTTCACCTCTCAAACGCGTAACAAAATAAACCGTCTCCTCTGGAATATTACCATACCAGATTAGCATGAACTCTGCAAACCAGAAGTAGCCCCAAATGATGCATAGCATGAAGATGTACCTTGAAAAGTCGCCCACATGTGAAGCCTTGAGAAAGGGGAAATATCCACGCTTATGAAGAATCAGCACAATGAAAGCAATCACTATAGATCCATGGTGAAAGGCAGCCACAAAATTACGGATGGCAAATATCGTACTGAACCAGTGGGCATCAATGGACATTACCCAGTCGATCATGGCAAATGTAAAGGTGATGATTACGATAAAAATAAAAATTTTAGCATAGTGCTCTCCTTTTTTAAACAACACCAGTCCCCCCGCTTCATCCTCTCTTCGGGAAAGACTCCGGAGAAGCCAGGTCATAAGAATCCACAGTCCGAAAAACACAACCATCCTGATGACCCAGAAGGGAAGATTCAGATAGGGGGCTTTATGGGCGAGCAGGGCATCGTGGATGAGGGCATCGGCATGTGACCAGTGATACAGTGAATGAACACCGGGAATCATCAAAAGAAACAGGACAGCCGCCACAGGTATATAGGCGCCCATAGCCTCAGGAACACGGAGAAAGCCAGCCGACCAGCCTGAGTGGGTGACCCGCTGTATGGACAGAAACAGCATGGCCCCAATGGCCAGGGAGAGGAAATATACATTGTTTAACAGGTAGTTGGCCCATGCTCTTTGAGGATCGCCGATAAATGCAATAAGCAGTGCAGCGATGCCAATGGCTATCATACTTAAGCATATATAAAGATAGCTTCGGGATAACTTGAGTCTCTCTTCCATTGGACAAATATTTACGGAGTCTGCTTTTGCAGGTTCTCACGAATGTGTAATATGATATTCCAGCGATCCTCCTGGCGGATCATACTGCCATGCGCCCCCATGATTCCATATCCAACCGTGATGGAATGAAAGATTTCTCCATCCTTCAGTGCTAAAGCTTTTTCATTGATCAGGCTGGCTGGAGGATAAGGATACTTTTTGCTGGTAAAGAGATAACCCTGTCCGTCACCCGTCTCCCCATGGCACGAGATGCAATATATTTCGTAAGCCACTTTACCCTGGTCCAGGTGCTCTTTTGTGAGCGCCTGTTGATTTATAAGTACCTCGCCGGCGGCAAGCCGGTCCTCATCCGTTTTTTCCCAGGGGAAAGGCAGCATATCCCTGGGGATGGTTCCCTCAACGGGCGTCCGCATGGTAAGTCCGTCGTCAAAGTTTGGATTGGAGGTATAGGACTCGTAAGCATTCGAGTAATACATATCCGGCATATAATCCCATCCTGTACTGGAGCGGGTTCTGTCGCACGACACAAAGGCCATCAGCGTAAATATTGCAGGTATGAGGTATTTTTTCATGCTCATATTTTTTACTTTTCAATAATTTCTGAAGCGCCTGTTTCCCTGAATACCGAGCTTGCTTTCTCCAGATCCACATTCTCCTTCTTCAGGAGGATTACAAATTTATCATCCGTGGCTCTGTCATGGAAGATCGGTTTTTCATTGCTGGGCCAAAGATTTGCACGCCATGAAAAGGTAAAGAGGCTCAGAAGGGTAATACTTAGTATGGTCAGAATAATGGTGACAACAAGAAATGAGGGGAAGGCAGAGCTGGGCTTTCCTCCGTAATTGAGAGGCCAGTCAAGCACCGCTGTATAGACCAGGAAGGCAAGCACACCCATGGCAGCAAACAGGCCGTAGAACCAACCCACAATTGTAATTTTAGATTTTCTGCCATGCTTCTCGAGTACCTCGTGAACCGGGTAGGGAGTGAACACATCTTCAATTTCCAATGCCTCCTCCTTCATCTTCCTGAAGGCAGCAAGCATCTGCTGCTCCTGGTCAAAAACACCTAACAAATATTGTGTTTCCATTTTTCCTATTTTTTTTCAACTTTCGACTTTCGACTTTCGACTTTCGACTCATTAACTTGGTACTTGTTTACAGCTTTCACCTCAGAAATTGCAATCATGGGTATGTACTTAAAGAACAAGAGTACGCCAAAAATAAAAATCCCGATAGTCCCCAGGTACATGGCAATCTCCACGAAGGTGGGCGAGTAGCTTGCCCAGGCCGATGGGAGATAATTCTTTGAAAGGGAGGTGATCACAATGTTAAAACGTTCGAACCACATCCCTACATTGATCAATATGGAGATAATGAATACGATCAGAAGGTTGCTGCGGATTTTTTTGAACCACATCAGCTGCGGAACAAGGGCATTGAATACAAACATGCACCAAAACTGTATGGTAAACTCGCCGGTAATCCGGTTGTGGAAGAAGGTGAAAATCTCATATTCGTTCCCTGAATACCAGGCCAGAAAAATCTCCGTCAAATAAGCTGTCCCCATAATCAGGGAAACAAAAACCAGGATCTTCGCCACCTTATCCAGATGGGCATTGGTCACAAAATCCTCCAGTTTGTAAATCTTGCGCATAATAATCATAAGGGTCATCACCATTCCGAACCCGGAAAAGATGGCTCCTACCACAAAATAGGGAGGGAAGATGGTGGTATGCCAGCCTGGCTCCACCGAAACAGCAAAGTCTGTCGATACAATGGAGTGAACAGATACCACCAGGACAGCTGCTATACCCCCCAGGATATAGCTGAGGCCTTCATAGCGCTTCCACTCTCCTACTGACCCCCTCCAGCCCATGGCAAAGAATCCATAAGCTGCTTTCTTAATTTTCGATTTGGTATTGTCCCTGATGGTGGCAAAGTCCGGAACCATGCCCAGGTACCAGAAAGAAGCAGAGATCAGCAGGTAGGCCGAAATGGCGATGAAGTCCCAAAAAAGGGGAGAATTATAATTGACCCAGAGAGGTCCACGGGTATTTGGATAGGGGAAAATGAAAAACGCATCCCATATCCTGCCCATGTGGAGTGCGGGAAAAATGGCTGCACAGCCCACGGCAACCACCGTCATCGCTTCTGCCGCACGGTTAATGGACGAACGCCACTCCTGCCTCAGTATCAGCAGAAATATGGAGAAAGCTGTACCGGCGTGACCGATCCCGATCCACCAGACAAAATTGATAATGGCCCATCCCCAGCCTACTGTATTGTTAACACCCCAGGTTCCGATTCCCTGTGAAATTGTAACATAGATGGCCCAGAATCCCAGGAGCATCAATATGGAGCTGATTCCCAGTCCCACGATCCACCAGAATTTCGGACGCGCATAGAGCGGGGAGGTGATTTCCTCTGTAATCTGCCCGAGGGATTTGTTCCCCAGGATCAGTGGACCCCTGACTTCCGTATTATACATAGTATCTCTTTGGTTTGTTATCCATGTTGTTCGTCTTCCTTCGTATGTTCATGACCCGGTTGGATATCTGCAGCAGCTTCGGGCTCTGTATTCCTCACACGGGTAAGGTAACCCACCGAAGGCAGGGTATGAAGTTGTTCCAGCAGGTGGTAGTTCCGCTCTTCATCCTTGAGTTTACTCACTTTTGATTCGGGATCGTTCATGTTGCCAAAAACCAGGGCTCCGGATGGGCAGGACTGTACACAGGCAGGCAATATATCACCATCTACCAGGGGCCGGCCTTCGAGTTTGGCCTCCATTTTCTTCTCCTGGATACGCTGCACACAGAAGCTACACTTTTCAACCACTCCACGCTCCCGAACTGTCACATCCGGATTTAAAACCAGGCGGGAAAGCTCACTGTTCTGATTGAAATCAAATTTATCATTCTTCACAAATTTGTACCAGTTGAACCTCCTCACACGGTAGGGGCAATTATTTATACAATACTTAGTACCAATACAGCGCACATAGGCCACCTGGTTGAGCCCTTCGTTACTGTGCATGGTTGCCGAAACCGGACAAACATTCTCGCAGGGAGCATTGTCGCAATGCTGGCACATGACAGGCTGGTGGAAAACCCTGGGGTTTTCAGGCTCATCTGAATAGTAGCGGTCTATTCTCATCCAGTGCATGATCCTGCGATTTTTAACCTCTTCCTTTCCCACAACGGCCACATTGTTCTCTGAGGTACAGGCCACCACACAGTTATTACAACCGGTGCACTTATTCAGATCCACCATCAGCCCCCAGTGATAACCGTCAAATTTGGCCTCAGGATAGAGGGTCGTTTTATGAGCTTCAGCCTCGAGGTGCTCATGATTTCCTGCATAGGGATCATCCCTGAACTCCTTCAAGGTGGTTTCCCTTACAATGGGCCTGCCCTCCATGGTATGATGGGTCTGGGTCCGGGCGATGGGATAGCTAAGCCTGGTTTTCTCAATTTCCACTTCATCCAGGACGTAAGACCTTGTACCACCTGTAAATTTCACCCATGGAAATACATTGACCCCCAGGTTGGTTCCCACCTTCCCTGCCTGCGTCCGACCATAGCCAAGTGCTATGGATACCGTACCTGGGGCTTGTCCGGGTTGAATAAGCACCGGCACCTCAATTCCATTCAAGGTCACCACCATTTCATCCTCAAGTTCCATGGATGCTGCATCAGCTTTAGAGACAGAAAGGTAATTGTCCCAGCATACCTTGGATACCGGGTCGGGCAACTCCTGCAACCAGGGATTATTGGCATAGCGACCATCATTCAAGGCCACATTCGAATAAAGTGTAAGAGAGAGTTCAGATTTGGGCGGATTGATTTCAATATGCGGAGCAGAATATTCGGTCGATACAGCCAGGGAAGTATGCTCCTCGTGCCATATTCCGGCCTGAAGTGTTTTCGTCCACCACTGTGGATTTTCTTTCTCTTCAGGAGGAGCAATTTCAGTTTCCCACCAGTATTGCAAAAGATCCATGTATGAACGCTGTTGTCCGGCCCAGATCAGCAAGGAATCCTGCCACGCCCTTGTAGAGAAAATAGGATGGATACAGGGTTGCTGCAGACTGTAGGAACCCTTCACGGGCTCGGCATCTCCCCATGCCTCAAGGTAATGGGGTATGGGACAGATTACCTGGCAGGCCTCAGCAGTTTCATTAAGCGAAGTGCCCATGTACAGGGTAAATCCCACCTTGTCAAGTGCTTCAAAACCACCCAGGCTATATACCGGATTGACATCCACCATTAGCAGGTTATCTACCCCGCCTTTCTCCATAGCGCTCAGGAAGGCTGAAAACTGCCGGTCGTCTCCCCTCTTTACCTCAATGGTTCTCTCCATATCAAGGGTGGTGCCATAGTTGCCCAGCAAAAAATTGATTCCAAGCACCAGCTTCTGAACTGCCGGATCATTTGATCCGCTCACCACAATTGATTTTCCCTTATGCAAAAGCAAATCGTCTACGAGACTGCTTACATCGGCCTCACATTGGGGTGCCAATGCAGCAGGATGACCTGCTCCGGCTGCCAGTTTATTGTAAATGGCAGCCAGCATCAGCATGGATTCCCTGGGCGTGACGGGGATGCGCTCATCTGCATTTGACCCGGTCATGGAAAGACCCGACTCCACCTGTATGTGTTTCGACATTTGGGGCTTCTCCCTGCTCACTTCCCTGGTAGCAGCATAGTCCCTTGCAAACTCAACCGGGGCCAGCCAGGTTCCCAGAAAATCTGCATCAAAGGACAGAATATATTCTGCCCGGTTAAAGTGGTAACCGGGAATCACTGCTGCATCAAATATTTCTTTGTGGGCCTCCCTGATTCCGGAGGCTGAAACCTCATCGTACTGGATCCACTCGGTATTGGGATTTGACTGGATAAATTTCCGGACCACCTCACCGGTAGAGGGACTTATAACTGTTGGCGTCAGAATCACTGTAAAACCACCTGCTGTCAGCCGGCTCTGCACCCTTTGGTCCACCTCTTCCCAGGAGACCGCTTTCCCCTTAATGCTTGGTTCCTTGTAGCGGGCATCGTCATAAAGGTTCAGTACTGATGCCTGTACCCTCGTACTGGTACCTCCCCTGGAGATAAGCGATTGGTGGTTCCCTTCAATTTTAATAGGCCGTCCGTCTCTTACTTTTACAAGCACACTGCAGTACTCAGTTCCGTCGAAAAACGTAGATGCATAATAACTTGCTTTCCCTGGAGTATGCTCCTCTGGTTTGATCAGGTAGGGAATGGCCTTCTGCACAGGCTTTTCACAGCTGCTCACCACTGCTGCTGTGGCAACACTGAAACCAAAGAGTTTTAGGAAATTGCGCCGTGACCCGGATGCCTCAGCCACGCTGCTATCAAGAATATCCAGAACCACATTCTTGTGTTTCTCCTCAACCTGCCTCTCCTGGTCTGGTTCGGGTCCCTTTTTATACTCTTCTATACTTCTCCACTGTTTTTCCATGTATGGATCAAAGTTTAATAGTGACACTTGGAACATTCCGTGCCCCCGACCAGATCGGCGGTTACCCGGTCAATCTCGCCCGATTCTAATTTCTCATGAAGCTCTTCATACGCTGTATAAAAAGCATTGTCATAGAACTGCACCTCAGTATCACGGTGACAGTTAATACACCAGCCCATGCTGAGGTCGCTTACCTGACTTACCCGGTCCATCTCTTCGACTGCACCGTGACAGGCTGCACATTCAAGGCCGGCAACGCTTACATGCTGAGCATGGTTAAAAAAAGCATGGTCCTGAAGGTTGTGTATCCGGATCCATTCGATGGGAATGCCCTTTTCATAAGCCTCAACCACCTTGCTGATCTGGTGCTTCCCCGAGTGGCTGCCTTCTCTTACAAGGGAATGGCAGTTCCAGCATACACCTGCATCCGGGAATCCGGCCGATTTCGAATGTCCCACCGTGGTGTGACAGTACTGGCAATCAATCTGGTTTTCGCCTGCGTGAACTTTGTGAGAGAACTTAATCGGTTGATCGGGCTCATAAAGCTCCTGCCGACCCAGTGAGGTACCAGCCTCATAGAGTAGTTTGACCTGCCCTCCCAGCGCAGCGACGAAAACGATGCCCAGGATATATTTTCTTTTCACTTTCTTTAAGAGGAAGACATCCAGCACAACCCAGGTAAGGACAACACCCAGGAGAATGAAGAGGAAGACTTTATTGATTATCGGTTTTTTAGTTTCCAGGCCATGTGCTTCAAAATCATCCAGAAACAACTTGATCATTTCCACATCGCTGTCGTTCAGATTAAATGTCTGGTGCATGAGCGACATGGTTCCTCCGCTTGGCTGAAGGACTGCCTTAGAAAACTCCTCAATACTCCTGGTTTTATACTGATGAGCTATCTCCCAGGCACTTGGATTCCAATTAAAGGTGTCGATCTCAATGGTATTGTGACAATCGGCGCAGGCTTTTGAATCGAACTTTCCTTGGATCAGGCCGTAAAAGAGCCGCTCACCACGCATCAGGCTCTCAGTTGAATGTGCGCTGCCTTGTTCTCCATTTTCAGAGAAGGCATGACGGGGAATAAAGACAAGGAAAGCACCTAGGAGAAAGCCAAAAGTAAGACTTGAAACTTTTGTCATATACAGTTCAGGTTAAGTAAAGTGTAACTGCTATTCAATGCAATATTGCTAATTTAAAGCTATTGACCGAAAAAGAGCGTCATCAATCATATTATTTTTAACAGGTATAAATAATTAATCTGAAACTAGTACCTTGCGTCCATGCACGCCCTCTTCTCTGATATTTTCCTTCCCATCACCCTTGGGATCATCACCCTTGGGATGGGATTATCCCTGACTGAAAGGGACTTCAAAAACATATTCCTCCACCCCAGGGCTGTCACCACCGGTCTCATCAGCCAGATGCTTCTCTTGCCATTGGTCGCCTTTTTCATTGCAGGGATCAGCAATATCGATCCTTTATTTAAGGTCGGACTGATGATTATTGCCGCATGTCCCGGCGGAGCTACCTCCAACCTTGTTACCTACATACTCAGGGGGAATGTTGCACTCTCCATTTCCATGACCGCCATCAACAGCCTGATCACCCTGATCACCATCCCTCTTGTGCTTACCCTTTCCCTGGAGTTTTTCATACACCAGGATGCCAGCATCAGGCTTAACGTGGGAGAAACCATGCTCAATGTATTCCTGATCACCCTGCTCCCGGCCTTTCTTGGCACCCGGATAAGGAAATGGAAGCCCGTGCTGGCCGACGGGGTTGAACGTTATCTGAAGGTCATATTACCGCTCCTTCTGGCCCTGATTTATGCCGGGGTGGTTTTCATCGACCGCGAAGGCGAGCCAGCCACCATGCAGGATTTCTTCACCATTTTCCCCTATGCCATGGCTCTGCACCTTGTTGCCATGGGAACCGGGCTGCTGGTGTCCAGGCTGGCAAGGCTGAAGGCAAGGGACAGGATGACCATTGCCATCGAGGTTGGGCTGCAAAATTCGGCACTTGCCATTTTTGTTGCCACCACCCTCCTGCAGAGCCAAACCATGTCTCTGGTTCCGGTGGTATACGGCGCCTTCACCTTCTTCACCACCCTGCTGTTTGGATGGATCGTTAAGAAGTTATCCAGGTAGTTGATAAATTTCTGAAAGACCTATTGGGCAAATACTTGCTCAGCGGAAGAGATAAATGAATCCCGTACTCAGATCAAGCTCTGAATCTTCCTCTTCCTCAAGCACATAGTAATAGACTCCCTCCTTTAACTCGATTCCCGCACTGTTTGTCCCATCCCAGAATATCCTCTTGGATGAAGAGTGAAAAACCTGGGTGCCCGTCCGGGTAAAAACACTGAATTCATAGACCTTTGACCCATCTCCGGGGAATTCAATATAATCGTTGATTCCATCGCCATTGGGCGTAAAAACATTGGCAATTACCGGCTGTCCACTGGTGGAATCGGCCGCCTCTGACTCAATGCTAAGAGCCTGATTAACTGGCGTTTCATCTGCGCCAATCAAAGGCTTAACATCCTGTCCATTTACATACTGGAACAGTAGCAAAAAGCTGCAGGCTATGACTAAGGTTTTGGGTAGGGTCATATCTTTTCGGTCAGTTTCCGAACCACTCTAAAGTTATTAAAAAATTCTTTGGCGAAAACCCTGAGGACTGTATATGTGGGGACGGCCAGAATCATACCCACAATCCCGGCCAGACTCCCGGCCATCATTATAACGATAAAGATTTCAACGGGATGGGCATACACACTGTTGCCAAAAATAAAAGGCTGAAACACCACATTATCGGTGAGCTGCGTAATAATGAACACCAGCATCATATATCCCATCATGGGCATCAACTGGGTGGCAACATCCATATCCAGGTGGGTTGCCACCCCCAGGATGATTCCAAGTGCAGCACCCATCCATGGTCCCAGGTAAGGAATAATATTCAGAAAGGCTGCCACCAATCCAATTACAAGTCCGTGCCTGAACCCTACTCCCACGATGGCCATCCCCAGGGTAACCATTGTAAGAATCCCGGTCATCTGCAAGAGGATACCCACAAAATATCTGCGAAGCAAATGTTTAATGGACTCAAGGGCATGGGTAAAGGACTTCTCCTTTTCCTCCGGAAACAGGGTAATAATATATCCACTAATGAGCTTCTCCTCCTTCAACAGAAAAAAGGTTATGAATGAGATTGCAAAAATAGCCCAGGCCACGTTTCCCAAAACAGAGGCAACACCTGCCAGAAAATCGGTAACCATCTCGATGCTCAGTAAATCTGCAAGCCTGGTCTGTATCTCCTCTTTAAGGGAAAAATCCCTTTTGTTTACAAGGCTGAGCTTCCCTATCCACTGCTCCAGCCTTTGAATGGGCTCCTCAAATTCCCGGACAATGAGCTCAGTATCAACACTGGAAAGCTCCTGTGCCTCACTGGCAACCAGCGGTATGAAAAGCCTGAAAAAACCAAAAAAAACCAACCAGATAACCACCAATGTAAGTAAGGCGCGAATGGATACCGGAATTTGCCATTTACCGATATGGACTTTGCCAAGCACACGCACCAGGGGCCGTGCCATGAGGGCGAGAATGGAGGCCACCAGTATATAGGCCACAATACTCGAGAATCGCCAGGCCAGCAGCGCCAGCACGATCACTCCAACTGCCACAAGCAGGGTACGGGGTGTAATCCAGTTTTTCATCCTTTCAATGTAAATATAGTATTTTCAATGTTGATATTATTTTCCTTTCTTTTTCAGGCTGAATGGCTACTTTTACAAGCGCAGAGAAGGGAAAAACATGAAGCAGTATCTTGATTTATTAAGGCATGTATCAGAAAAGGGGTACAGAAAAGAAGACCGGACCGGTACCGGAACGATAAGCACTTTCGGTTACCAGATGAGATTCGATCTCTCGGATGGGTTCCCCCTGATGACTACAAAAAAACTTCACCTCAAATCGATCATACATGAGTTACTCTGGTTTCTCAAAGGAGATACCAATACCTTATACCTGAATAACCATGGTGTGAGGATATGGAACGAGTGGGCCGATGAGGATGGTAACCTTGGGCACATATATGGCTTCCAGTGGAGAAGCTGGCCCGGTCCCGGAGGAAAGCCTATTGACCAGATTGCTTCGGTCATTGATTCCATTAAAAACAACCCTGACTCGCGCCGGCATATTGTGAATGCATGGAATGTTGGCGAACTCGACCAGATGGCCCTGCCTCCCTGCCACATCCTTTTCCAATTCTATGTGGCTGACGGAAAACTATCCTGCCAGTTATACCAGCGCAGTGCAGATATTTTCCTGGGGGTACCCTTCAACATCGCCTCCTATGCTTTCCTGCTAATGATGATGGCCCAGGTATGCGGACTTCAGCCGGGCGAATTCATTCACACCCTGGGTGATGCGCACATCTACCTGAACCACATGGAACAGGTAAAGCTGCAGCTTGGAAGGGAACCCCGAAATCTGCCCACCGTCAAAATCAATCCGGATGTAAAAAATATTGACGGGTTTAGATTTGAAGATTTTACAGTTGAAAACTACGACCCTCACCCACACATAAAGGGAGCAATCTCAGTCTGACATGGAAAATAATATTCTGCATCATATCTCCATCATTGTAGCCATTGCCGAAAACCGGGCCATCGGAAAGGATAACAAATTACTGTGGCATATCTCTGAAGACCTGAAGCGCTTTAAGAAACTTACAAGCGGGCATACCCTGATCATGGGAAGAAATACCTTCCTCTCTCTGCCAAACGGAGCCCTCCCCAATCGAAGGCACATTGTAATCTCGGATAAAGCAGATGAGCAATTCGATGGCTGTGAAATGGCAGGATCCATTGAGGAAGCGATCTCAAAAACAGCTTCTACCGAAGAATGTTTTGTCATAGGGGGCGGAATGGTATACGCACAATTCCTTTCCCGTGCAGGCAAACTTTACCTTACCCGGGTGCATCACTCTTTTGATGCAGACACCTTTTTCCCCGAAATTGACTTCTCACAATGGGAGGCCCTGTCAGAGGAAACCGTGGAAGCCGGGGGAAAAAACCAGTACGCTCATACCTATACGGAATTCCGCCGATATTAAGGCAGGGATTTCTTCCTTCCGACATACCCATTATTTAAGTGATCCCATGTTCTAACTCTGTTTGCTTGAGCTTGTGATGATCTTGAAGTGATCTATGAAAGTGATCTTGAAGTGATCTTGATGTGATCTTGAAGTGATCTTGATGTGATCTTGAAGTGATCTATGAAGTGATCTTGATGTGATCTTGATGTGATCTTGATGTGATCTTGATGTGATCTTGATGTGATCTTGA
>CAZRPW010000022.1:38824-43178 GCA_964601975.1 uncultured Bacteroides sp. | reverse complement strand
CACTCCCAATATGTGGTAATGCCATTGAGGGTCACAGGTTGAGAGTCCTTTTTTTCCTGAAGAGTCTCTCCACAAAATGGCAGGGGTGTAGTTCTGGTTTCATTGCCGTCAGCATCAATGGTAACCTGTTCACAGGTTCCACATTCTTCCAGTAATTCGCAGCTGGCTGTCAGGGCTGTCATTCCGGCAAAAGCAAGGGCAATCAGTAAAGCTCTTTTTTTCATTCAGTTGTAGGTGGTTTGGCTACAAAATTATAACAAGTTGAAGGATATACAATATTTGTTGCTTATTATTAATTTCGAAAGGAACATTTAATAGAAGAATTTGGCTCGGAAAAAGCGAAAAATACTGAGGTTATTTGGATGGATCCTGGGCGGGTTTATCTCCCTGATTTTGTTGATCACCATTGGTTTTTATATGGGGAGGGGACTCATCATGAAAAGGGCCCTGGTCTATCTGAACCAGAATCAGCCGGGAGAAGTACATCTTGGGAAGATGAACCTGATTCCGTTGATGGATTTTCCAAGTGCGGTGGTTCAATTTAAAGATGTAAGCTGGTATGAGAATCCTGTCAGAGCAGATTCCTTGCACCAGGTACCTATTCTCTATATACATGAATTGTATGTTTCGCTCGATATCCCGGAGCTGATCAGGGGGAACATCAAAGTGGAACAGTTTCGTTTGGAGGATGGATTTGTCAGCCTGGAGGTGTATGAAGATTCTGTGATGAATGTTGAACGTGCGCTTGGTATTAGATTTGATGATGAATCCGGTGATTCGGCTTCTGCCGATTCGACCATGTCCATAAATATGGAAAGGATTCAACTGGAGAATATCCTTACCCTCTACTATGATCACTCCACCGGGGACAGCCTTGAATTCCAGATCAATCACCTTGAGAGTCAATTTAAATACCTTCCGGACAAGATTGAAGCAGGAATTGAATTAAATATTGATATAAATAATGTTAAATACCAGACAGTCAAATTAGAAAAAAAGGAAGATGTAAGATTTAAAAGCCATATTCTTTTCGATCCGGTACAAAAGCGTATCGATATAGAACCCAGTTCGCTTTCTATCTCCGGACTTGAGTTGGAGACCTGGGGAATGTATGAATTCCAGGGTGAGCCGGGGATCAATATAGCGTTCAGGGCTACTAATACAGGACTTGATGTATTGAATTTTCTGTTCCTGGGTGTGCTGGATATGGATGAGATAGAACAGATTGGCTCAGGATCGATTTATTTGGATGGGAGTGTGACCGGGAGCCTGGGCGAGGAGCTTCCGGTAGTAAGAGTGAATGGAGCGGCCCAGGGACTGGGCTTCAGGATTAAAACGCTTGATCGGGATGTTACCGACATCTCCTTTGCATTATATGCTACTAATGGCGGTGAGGCTGATTTTAGTGAAGCACTTATTGAGTTGAAGGGGTTTTCTGCCACCTACCCCGAAGGGAAACTGCAGGGCGATATTCGGGCAAAGAACCTGGTAACTCCTGAAATTGATCTTAAACTTAAGGGTGGACTGGATCTTGCCGGGCTTGAGCAGATGATTGAACTGGATCATCTGAAAGGACTGGTAGGGCATGTGCAGCTGGATTGCAATCTGGGGGGAATTATTGATCGCAGCTCTGATAAATTTCTGGATGAAGCGGGGTCTGTAAATATTTCGCTGGAAGATGTGGGAATGATTTATGGTAGTGATACAGTAAGTGAATTGGATGGAACGATCTATATGGACGGAAATGTGCTTGGAGCCAGGGGACTGGGCATCACTTTGAATGGAAGCAGTGCTGAACTTGAGGTAAAGGTTGAAAATCTCCTGCACTATTTGCTTTCTTATGACAAGGATGTTCAAGTTGAACTGGCACTGAGCTCCGACAGAATTTTCCCCGAGAGATTAACCCGGGATAGTATCATCTCGGGCTTATTGGGTAAGGAGTTAAAGGGCTTGCATTTCAAAGCTGAGGCCAGCGTCAGTAGCGAGGAGCTGGATGCATTTATGGATAGTGACACCCTGCCGGAGTTTAATTTCACTCTGGATAGTTTCGGAATTGATCTGCCGGTATATGCCAGTATTTCTAACATGAACGCATCACTGACTTTTGATATCGATACGCTTTCCCTGCACTATTTGAATGGAAATATTGGAAGCAGCCCATTCTCCTTTTCCGGGAAACTTGTAAATCTTGAAGCGATGATGAACAGCGATAGTGGAGAGTTCATAAGCCTGGATTACCAACTGTCCTCCCCAAAGATGAAAGCCGAGGATCTGCTCAGGTACAAATCCGTATTTCTTCTGCCCGAAATATATCAGACCGAGTATATGGAGGATTTTCGAATGGAGGGATCCGCATTGTTTCCTGTGGAGGGGCTTTTGTATGACAGCATTGATATGGATTTCAATGTGGATATAGCAGACTTGGGATGGCAGTTCCGGTATTACCCCAATGCCATCAGACAATTTAGCTTAAAGGCCCGTAAAAAAGGAGCAGATCTCTTTATAGATAATCTGGAGGGAAATGTGGGGGAGAGCAATTTGAAAATGAGTGGCCTAATTGGGAACTATGCCGATTCCTCCCTTGAAAATTTATATGGAAACCTGGTGCTTCAATCGGATCTGCTGGATTTTGATCGCTTGCTGGACTACCATCTTCCAGCCATTGAATCGGCTTCTACTTTGTCTTCATTTAAAGACTTGCCAATTTCCGGGGATTCTGCTGATTCTTCTCGAAAGGCGGGCGCACAGGCCCCGGTGGGTTTATCAGCTTCCCTGGTTTCATCAATCTCTCAGGGTTCATCAGCTTCCAAGGGTTCATCAATCTCCAAGGTTTCATCAGCCGAAGCGATGTCTTTGGAGGCCTCACTGAATGCCGAGGTTGCGGATTCTTCTGAATTGCCCCGACTGGACCAGATGGAATATCCCAATTTTAACCTGAGGCTGGATATTGGGGAATTACGTTTCTCAGGTAATTCCCTGTATGATATCAGGGGTTCGTTTAGGTCGAGCAGTGAAAAAATCATATATATTGACAGTCTTGATGTTTCAGGTGAAAGCGGGGGGAGCTTAGGGCTTATGGGGGAGCTTAATGTGTCCGGCCCACTGTACAGGTTCAGCGCACAAATGGAGTTGAATAGGTTCAATATCAAGGACCTCGATTTTCAACTGCCCACTGGTGAGGAAACCTATTCTCTGAAAGAGAATTTTGCCGGCATTGTGACCGGTTCGGGGAAGGCGGATATTTATTTAAACGCTAGAATGGAACCTGATTTCGACAGCACTACTGCCCAAATTCAGGTGGATGTAAAAGAGGGAGAGCTGATTAATTTTGCCCCACTGGCGGCTGCCGGGAAATTCATGAACAATAAAGACCTGAATTATGTGAGGTATTCCACTTCTCTGATCAGGATATCACTGGCAGATTCGATGATTACAATACCTTTGACGGTGGTAGAGTCAACCATAGGACAGATGCTGATAGAGGGTGAGCAGGGCCTGGATGACAGTTATCTTTACCTGGCGAGGGTTCCTCCCTGGCTGGTTAAAGATGCAGCGAAAAGTATGTTGTCCAAAGCCGAAGATGATGACAAAGAGGACGAGATCCGGAAGATGAAAATGGGAAAATTTGTGGTTTTAACCATTTGGAATAAGGGGGGGAAATCGGGTGTTGTTCTGAAAGATCAAAGGGAGAAATATCGTTGATGAAGGAGATGCAGTTTGCGCTGGGTTATATGCCACACCGGTTATGGGGGAATATTATTCAGGCCCAGTATGTGGAAAAAGTGGAGGGAAAGGAATTTTTCACTCCAAAGGAGTATATTCAAAATGTTGCATCCACTGCTGCATATAAGCGCTTAACTCCCATGCAGCGCGAGGTAGTCAGACTGATAGATTCCTATAGCGATCGTAATATTCACAAGCTGTTTGCAAAGAAGGGTACCGTTAAAGAGTTCCAGGACAAGGTCACCCCGGAGTTGATTCGAGAGCATATCAGGCCATTCATTGAAAAACATCTTTTTGCGGTCCTGGAGATCGCAAGGGATAACCGCTTCCCCCTCTATATAAAGGATAAGGGCAACAGGAATGTATTCCCGGAAGATTTTCTGACCATCGAGAAGGGTTCTGCAGATCCTCTTTTCATATTCAACTACGGGGAGGATTTCTCCTATACGCTGCAACTGCTGCACCGGAATAAGAGGCTCAATCTTAGGGATGGATATGTGGAAGTTGTGAGTAACAGTCCGGCCTCTGTAATCATCGGGAGCTCCCTTTACTTTATTAAAGATATTGACGGGAAGAATGGGAACATGAAATTTATGTGCTTGAAGGCAAAGGCGAGGCACTTGTTGGAGAT
>CAZRPW010000022.1:0-38814 GCA_964601975.1 uncultured Bacteroides sp. | reverse complement strand
CTGGTTCGCGAACAGGTTAATATCCCCAGGGAAAGTGAAAAAAAATACCTTGCTGCTTTTGTGAAGAACAGTCTCAGGGATTTTGATACTGAGATCACAGGAATTCCTGTGAGGGATATTGAGGTTCAGAAACAGGCCGGGCTGGTGCTTGAGCTTGGGATGAATGGCAGTCCGGTGTGGATCCTGGAGTTTCAATATAAGCAGCAGCTGATTCATTCCGACAGTAAGATAAACCGCTTTGTAAATTATAGCGGGAAAGGGGGCACCCATAGTTTTGAAAGGTATAAACGTGATCTGGCATGGGAGGAAGAGAAATTGATTCTGGTGAAAGAGCTGGGTCTAAAGTCCCGGGACGATAAACTTTTTTACTTGAATGAAAGCTTTAGTAGAAACATTGAAAATGATTTATATTCAGGAGTTCAGTTTGTAAATGAACATGGAAAGGATCTGCTGGAATCGGGCATTCTTCTGAGGCATCGGCTTAAAAGAGCGTTTTATCTGGGAGAGATCAGTCTTGACCTGGAGTCCGAGGAAAAGGAAGATTGGTTTGATGTGAAGGCGGTGGTTCGTTTCGGGCAATATTCCATCCCTTTTATTAGACTGAAGGATCACCTCTTGGAAGGAACCAGGGAATTTGAACTTCCCAATGGAGAGGTGGCTGTTCTTCCGGAGGAGTGGTTTGCCCGTTATCGATCCATGTTTGAATTTGGAAAGACAAAGGGGGAGAGGATTCTGATTCAAAAGCAACACTTCTCGATGATGGATGGGTCGGTCAGGGAGTTTCATCCAGACACCCTCGAGCGGCTTGAAAAAATGAAAGAGGCGGAGTCTCTTCCTTCCGTAAGTATGCCGGCGGGATTAAATGCTGAGATGCGTTCCTACCAGAAGGAGGGCTTTACCTGGCTTTGTTTTCTTCAGCAAAACGGTTTTGGAGGATGCCTGGCTGATGATATGGGACTGGGCAAGACCCTGCAGGCTATTGCTTTGCTACTTAGGTCAAAGGAAACAGAAGGACTTTCCGGGACCAAACCTGCTGCCCTTAAATCACAAGACCAACTTTCATTGTTTTCGGCCGGGGAAAGCAAAGCTACATCCCTGGTGGTGGTTCCTGCCTCCCTTTTGCATAACTGGATGAGTGAGTGTAATCGTTTTGCACCCGGATTTAAGGTTTGTGAACACGTAGGGATGCAACGAAACAGGGAGTTGACAAATTTTGAATACTACGATGTGGTGCTTTCCACTTACCATACGGTTCGCCAGGATATTGATAAGCTTTCCGGCTTTCATTTTCACTATGTGATTCTGGATGAAAGTCAGATGATTAAAAATCCATCCTCCAAGTTGTACCAGGCCATAGTGGAGCTTCAGTCCGATCACAGGCTTGTTCTGACAGGAACCCCCATTGAGAATTCTCTTACCGATTTATGGTCACAGATTAATTTCGTGAATCCCGGACTACTGGGTAGCCTTAGCTTTTTTAAAAGGGGTTTTGTGCATCCCATTGAGCGTAAAAAAGATGAGCAGCGCGAAGATAAACTGAAAGAGTTGATCAGTCCCTTTATTTTGAGGCGGACCAAGAAGGAGGTGGCCAAAGAATTACCTCCGGTTTCGGAACAAGTGCGTTACTGCAGCATGACAGATGCTCAACGTAGAATTTACGAGGAGGAAAAGTCCCTGGCCCGTAATTCCATCCTGGAAAACCTTGAAGATGTTGGAATGGAGCATTCTGCCATTATGGTACTCCAGGCACTGACGCGTTTACGGCAGATTGCCAATCATCCGGATATGATCGATGAGCATGAAGGGATTGATTCCGGAAAGTTCAGCGAGGTTTGTCGCAATGTGGAGAGTGTAATATCCGAAGGACACAAGGTATTAATGTTTTCTTCTTTTGTGAAACACCTGGAACTGTTCAGGAAGTATTTTGATTCGGAGGGAATACAGTATGCCTGGCTAACCGGATCCCAGACCCAGCAGCAAAGAAAGGAGGCGGTTCAGAAATTTCAGAATAAGGGTAATTGCTCCCTGTTTCTCATTTCCCTGAAGGCAGGCGGAGTGGGTCTAAACCTTACCGCGGCCGACTATGTTTTTATCCTGGATCCATGGTGGAATCCTGCGGCTGAGCTGCAGGCGCTGAACCGGGCACACCGGATCGGGCAGGATAAAAGTGTATTTGTATACAGGTTCATATCCAGCGATACCATTGAGGAGAAGATTCAGCGTCTACAGGTGCGGAAAAGAGCGCTGGCAGAAACTTTTGTAAGCTCCAACAATCCACTCAAAGAACTCTCCAGGGAAGAGCTAATGGAACTTTTCAGCTAAGGAAATGATGCTCCCCAGTCGCTTGTATATAAGTATTTCATCATCCTTTTATACCTTTAGTCCATGAACGATTGTCTGATAGACGAGGTAATTTACCGGACCAGCAGGTCGTCCGGACCGGGCGGTCAGCACGTTAATAAAACCGAATCGAGGGTGGAACTGATTTGGAAACCTGGTGATTCCTGCTGTTTGAATGATACCCAGAAGGCGAGGGTGAGACTTTTTTTGGCTCGTCGACTTACCTTTCGGGGAGAATTGATTTTAGCCTCGGAAAAGTACCGTTCTCAACACAGGAATAAGGAGGAGGTGAATGAACGCTTCCTGGCCCTTGTGGCTAAAGGTCTGATTCCTCCGAAGAAAAGAAAACCCACCCGACCCACAAGATCCAGCCAGGAGAGGCGGATTAAAAAAAAGAAAATCCGGGGAGAGATTAAAAGGACCCGGCGTAATGGGCCTACTGACTGAAAGTTAGAAATGAATGCTCTTCCTTTTTTAGGTGATTCAAAGTGGTGGTGTTTAATACCTTAAGTATGTTTTTCCTGGTTTCTTCCCAAACTTCGTGCATGGCGCAGGTATGGTTGAAAGGGCATTGGCTAAAACCCATAATGCATGTATTCAGCACTTCCAGTCCTTCCACCGCGTCAACGATCTCGGCCAGTAAGATCTGATTTGCCGGCTTCTGTAATTGAAAACCCCCGTTTCGTCCCTGGGTACTGCTAATGAAACCGCTTTTGGAGAGATTGGTTAGCATCTGTCGCAAATAGGGCCAGGGAATCTCCAGAATTTCATTCAGTTTCTTTGCCGAGTATTTCTCTTGTTCATGATCGGCCATAAAACTGAGCACTGCGAGGGCGTAAGATGTGGTTTTACTGAAATTCATTTTGCCTGTTTCTGCTTCGAAATTAGTAAATCTGGGCTTATCTTTGCGAGAGGGATAAATATAAATGATCGATCGTCTTCCAATAGTTTCAGTTGTTTTGCCTTTTTTTAATGCGGTCTCCACGCTGGAGCGTGCTGCAGAAAGTATAAGGAGACAGGACTTCGTCCATTGGGAGTGTATCATGGTGGATAATCTTTCCACCGATGGAAGTCGGGCAATTGCTTTGTCAATGTTAGAAAGGGATTCCAGGTTTATCCTTCTTGAAGAGCCCAGGCAGGGAGTGATGTTTGCCTCCAACAAGGGCTGTGAAGCTGCCCGGGGTGTATACATTGCCAGGATGGATGCCGATGATGTGGCGCTGCCCTGCAGGCTAAGTTTGCAGTGTGACTTTCTGGATCAACATCCCGATTATGGAGCTGTGGCCGGACTGGTGAATCATGTGGGTGACCCCGAAACCACCGGGGGCTTCAGCCGCTTTGTGGACTGGAGCAATTCGGTAATTAGTTATGATGAGATTCTGCACGGCCGTTTTATTGAAGCTCCCATTGTCAATCCTACAGCTATGTGGAGAAGGGAAACCATGGAAATCCATGGGCTTTATCTGTCTGGTGAGTTTCCTGAAGATTATGAGATGTGGCTGAGGTGGCTCGATCGGGGTGTGAAGATGGCCAAAGTTCCCGAGGTGGTGTTGGACTGGCATGATTCTGAAGGGCGGCTGACCAGGACGCATCCGATTTATAGTGAAAGGGCTTTTTATGAAATTAAGAGCGCTTACCTGGCTAAATGGCTTTCGGTAAATAATCCTTATCATCCTGGTGTATGGGTGTGGGGAGCGAGCCGGATTTCACGGCGGAGAGCCAGGATTCTTGAACAGCACGGGGTAAGGATCGATACCTATATTGATACCAAGAGGAATCGTCAGCTTGACAGGGAGCTTATCTACTATGAGGACCTGCCCCTGGCAGGGGAGGGATTTATTCTGACTTATATACGGCAAATGGATAACCGGACGAAGATCCAGGCTTTCCTTGGAGAGCGGGGGTACCAGGAAGGAAGAGATTATTTGCTGGTTTCGTGATAGAGCTAAGATTTTCTAATAAAAGTATGAAAGCTTTTATATCTCTGCTATTTTTACCCTGCCAACTAATGTACTGAGCATGTCCCGGATCACGATCACACTTTTGTCCCTAAGCTCATTTTTATGTTTTATACTGGCTATGCCTTTGAAGGCACAGAACCTCGATTCGCTTCTGGCAAATAAAAGGGTTTATGAGACCCTGAGTATTGGAGCGCTTCCCCTGCCTAAGATTGACGGGGAACTTGACGATGAAATCTGGAGTCTTGGAGAATGGCAGGGAAATTTTACCCAGCAGCAGCCTGTAGGTGGTGTGGCCGGAAGTGAAAACACTTATGTAAAGGTGCTTTATGACCGCTCTAATCTATTTGTGGCCATCATCTGCCAGGATTCTGAACCGGAGTTGATCAGGGATATCTTTGACAGGCGAGATGCCTTGAATGGCGATATGACCGGGATTGCTTTGGACAGCTACATGGATAAGAGAACCGCTTTTGAGTTTAACCTCAGCGCGGCCGGTCAGAAGATGGATCTCAAACACCTGGGCGATTACCAATGGGATATGAATTGGAATGCGGTGTGGGACGGGGCCACCGCAATGTGTGATTCCGGATGGGTGGCAGAGATGAAAATTCCCTTCAGCCAGATCAGGTATGCCGATAAGGATGAGCATGTCTGGGGGATGCATGTATGGAGGTGGATTTCTAGGAATTTTGAAGAGGACCAGTGGCAGTATATTCCTTTGGAAGCACCGGCCATGGTTTATCTTTTTGGTAAGCTGCAGGGAGTGGAACAGATCAGGGGTTCAAGACAGGTTGAGTTTCTGCCCTATGTTTCTGCCGGACTGGAAACAATGTCGGGTGGGGAAGATGGAGTAAGGTTCAGGCCCAATGCAGGTATTGATGCCAAAGTAGGAATCAGCAGCGACTATACCCTTGACCTTTCCATAAATCCTGATTACGGACAGGTGGAAGCTGATCCCTCCGTGCTTAACCTAACGGCATTTGAAACTTTTTATGAAGAGAAGCGGCCCTTTTTCATGGAAGGGAATGAGATATTCGACTTTGAACTGGATGGAGATATTCCCTACTATTCAAGGCGTATTGGGAGCGCACCCTCCTACCCGGAAAGCAATGGACCCTGGGATATTTCTGAAGTCCCCAGGAATACCACCATCCTGGGATCGGCAAAGCTGACAGGGAAGAGCAGTAAGGGTTTGTCGGTGGGACTTGTAAACGGACTTACTGCGGCGGAGTATGGTATCGGGACCAACGAGGAGGGTGAGGAAAAGGAGATTCTGGTAGCTCCCATGAGTAATTATCTGTCATCGCGGGTGAAAAAGGAATTCTCCGAGGGAAAAACCATTGTCGGAGGGGTATTTTCCATGGTGAACCGGATAAGCGAGGATTCAACCCTGTTGGAGCTATTGCCCAGTTCTGCTGTCAGTGGCGGACTGGATCTGTTGCACTACTGGAAAAACAAGAATTATTATTTTGAGCTGAAATCCATTGCCAGCCACTTGCAGGGGAGCCAGGAAGCCATTCTCAGTAAACAACTCTCGCATATTCATCGCTACCAGCGTCCCGATGCAGATTATCTGTCACTCGACAGTACCAGGGAGCAGCTGGGAGGTCACGGAGCTGTGATGAAAGTTGGAAAAAAGGGCGGGAGTTTCAATTTTGACATTCTCGGACAATATCGTAGTCCGGGTTTGAATCTGAATGAGATGGGCTTCATCAGGCAGGCAGATTTTGTCGGGCAGGGCCTTGATATCAGCTATGAGATGAACGAACCCGGCTCCTGGGTAAGGAATTATAAGATTGAATGGAGCCAGGAGGCCCAGTGGAGTTTTGGAGGTGAGAACACCCTGAATACCACCGGGATGTTCTTTACCCTGAGGAGCAACAGAAACTGGACCTATATGATGATGTACTACTATGAATTTGGGCATCTGAATACCCGGGAGTTAAGGGGCGGACCTGCACTTCGGATTGACGGTGAACACCAATCCGGGGTATCCATTTCTTCGAATAGTGCGAAAGATCTTTTGGGAAGCGCCGGATTTCATTATAATACATTTGGCAATGGCATTTCTCACCAGGAGCTTGTGCATGCCAGCCTTACCTGGTTGCCTGTTCGTAAGGTGAAATTGAGCGGCAAGGCTTCTCTGAATAGGAGGCAATATCACCAACAGTATGTGAACACCATATCCGGCCCGGGGTCAGAGGAGTATGTGGTGGGTAATATTAACCAGGGCACTCTTTCACTAACCTTCAGGGGGGAATTATTTCTGACTCCGGAATTATCCCTTCAGTACTATGGGAGCCCCTATTATTCGGTGGGTGATTATAGCGCTTTCAGAAGGGTGGACATGGCCAATGCGAAAGATATTTCGCAAAGACTGGAGAACCTGGATGTAGTGTATGACGGCTCATCCAATTCCTATGTTTTTGATCATATGGGCGAGTCTTTTAGTTTTGAAAATCCCGATTTCAGCTTCATGCAGTTCAGGTCAAACCTTGTTTTCAGGTGGGAGTACAAGCTGGGTTCCACACTTTACCTGGTATGGGCGCACGACAGGTCGGGGTGGGAGAGTGTCTTCAACCCCATTGATGAGATTACAGGTGATCTTTTTGGAATAAAGGGGAATAACATCCTGATGTTCAAATTGAATTTCTGGTTTTCTGTATAGTAGATTATTTGCTAATTTAGAGTCATCCAAACACAAACTCTCGAAACATAAGCTTATGAAACGCAGATCTTTTTTAAAGAATAGTGCTGCTGCCACAGCTGTCCTGGCAAGTGGAGGAGTGATGCATGCAACAGCGGCTCCTGAAGCCGTGGCTCCAACTCCTGCCGCCCAGGCAACAAAACACAGGTTTAACTTAAAATATGCTCCCCATTTTGGCATGTTTAAGCATAGTGCCGGGGAGGATCTGCTGGATCAACTCCAGTTCATGGCCGATGCGGGATTTACGGCCATGGAAGACAACGGGATGAAAGGAAGGGATATTTCCATGCAGGAGAAAATTGCCTCAAAAATGGCCAACCTGGGAATGGAGATGGGGGTTTTTGTGGCCCATACCATTCACTGGACCGAAGCGGATCTGACCAGTGGGAATGAAGAAAAGCTGGATTCTTTCCTGAAGGAAATTAAAGAATCAGTGGAGGTGGCCAGCAGGGTCAATGCAAAATGGATGACAGTGGTTCCGGGATTTGTGGATCTCAGGAAAGACATAGGATATCAGACTGCCAATGTGGTGAATGCCCTGAGGCGTGCCAGTGAAATATTAGAGCCACACAATCTGATTATGGTGCTGGAATCCTTGAATTTCAGAGATCATCCGGGTCTTTTCCTGAATAAGATTTCCCAGGGTTATGAAATCTGCAGGGCTGTGGACAGTCCCGCCTGTAAGCTTCTGGATGATCTCTATCATCAGCAAATTCATGAAGGTAACCTGATTCCGAATGTGGATCTGGCCTGGGAAGAAATCGCCTACTTCCAGGTGGGGGACAATCCCGGACGTAAGGAACCCACCACCGGAGAGATCAACTATAAGAATGTATTTAGGCATATCCACGATAAAGGTTTTACCGGGATCGTAGGAATGGAGCATGGTAATTCCATAGGTGGTAAGGAGGGAGAGCAGGCAGTGATAGAAGCCTATACCAGGGTGGATCAGTATTAAGAAAGTCAGCTTAGCTAATTCCAGTTCGCTTTTACAACATGCCTTAGGATTTAAAAGAATCCATCGTAAGGGATAAAAGAGAGGAAAAAAAACCGGGCGGCTCGTTTATAGAGCCGCCCGGTTTTTTATTTTGGTTTTCTACGGTTTTTTATTGTGGTGCAGAACCTGCTATGGGGATGACTGCCTTGAGGTCGACCGGACCCAGGGCGATTTCTCCTTTTGGTCCCAGCTTGAGATCGGAGCCCATCATCTCATCCCAGGTGACCTTTTTGCCTGTGTAGGCCGATTCGCGACCCATGATGGCGGTCAGGACAGATTTCGCAGTCTCTTCGGCTTCAACAATCTGATTGCCGGTACGTATGGCTGTAACCAGGTCGATGTGCTCCTGAACATAGGGGCTGGTCATGGTTGATTCACCTTCTGCATCAGTCGGGCCTTCGTATTTATAGAGCACATTTCCGTCTGCGTCCCAGATGGTATCTCCACCGTTTGTATAGCCCTTGGTGCCCCTTATATATTCACTTACATTGGTGGCACAATCGTTAATCTGGCGGCACATGCTATTCATGTGAACGCGCTTGTCATAGATGAAATCCACACTGAAATTGTCATAGCAATCGCCTGTCGGTCTTCTCAGCCTGGAACCCATGCCCACGGCCTCAAGAGGATGAGCACCCACGAACCAGTTACTTACATCGATATTGTGAACATGCTGTTCCACGATGTGATCACCTGAAAGCCAGGTCCAGTTCACCCAGTCGCGAAGCATAAATTCCATTTCGGTCCAGCCGGGTTGATTTTCTTTATGCCAGAGCTTATTCTGGTTCCAGTAAACATTGGTGGCAACAATATCACCCATCATGCCTGCATTAATCCTGGCAAGTACATTGTTGTAGTTCCATGAGTGCCTGCGCTGGGTTCCTGTGACCACGCAGAGACCGGCGGCCTCGGCCTGCTTGGAAGCGGCCATAACAGCACGTGCTCCCACCGGGTCTACTGCCACAGGTTTTTCCATAAATACATGTTTGCGTGCAGCAATACAGGCCTGGAATTGCTCCGGGCGGAAGTAGGGAGGTGTGGCCAGGATCACAAGGTCAAGGTCCATCTCCAGTAATCTTTTATATGCATCAAAACCTGTGAAGCAGCTTGCATCAGGAACCTCAACACCTTTTTCATTCTTGAGTTTTTTGCGGCAGCTGTCGATCCTGTCCTGGAAAACATCAGCAAGCGCAACAATGCTCAGGTTAGGACCTGCGTCCAGAAAATTAACAGCAGCTCCTGAACCGCGTCCGCCGCATCCAACCACACCAGCCCTGATGGGTTGTCCGTCGGGGGCAATTTCAGTAATCGTGGGCTCGGTCACTTTAGCGGTGCTCTCACCTGTGCTACATGATTTAATCAATTGACTGGCACCGATCACTCCGATGGCACCGATTGCAGATTTCTCAAGGAAACCGCGTCTGCTTGTTTTATGGGTAGCTTTCATTTGTGAAGTATTATAGATTGAGATTGGTCTTTGCAATGTAATGATTATTCTTTCATTTCAGGTTCGGCAGTTTCGCAAACAACTCTGAATCCCACATGAGTACAGTCAGAATACCACCAGATGCTTTTGGGCATTTGCGGATCGGTTTTCAGCCAGGCAACGGTCCGGGTCTCTCCCCTGGAAGCGCATCGGACCAGGTCTGCCGCATCACGGTACGTGCCCCCCCTGATTACATGTTCTTCTCCTGTGGCGGGTCCGGTAGGATTAGAAACTACGCCACTATATTGTGAAAATGCGTCTTCTGCATACCAGTCCGAACAGAATTCAGCAACATTCCCCAGCATGTTAATCAGCCCAAAGGGGTTCTCCTGCTTTACACCAGGAGTGACTGGAAGTGCATTGCTGTTCTCAGCATAGTTGATGAAGCCTGCAATGACAGTTGTATCCACTCCAAATAGCTTGTTCCTGATGCCCCGATTCACGTATTTTTTGGGGTCACCTTCAAAGAAATAGGGTGTGCTTGTTCCTCCCCTGGCTGCATATTCCCATTCTGCCTCGGTGGGCAGCCTGTAGGTCTTTCCTGTAATTTTTGTAAGCCACTCGCAATATACCTCGGCAGCCTGGTGGGTCATGGTGATGGCCGGCATGGTCTCCTTACCCCATCCCTGATCCGGGGCTCCCCAGGGAGGGGTTGGCCCGGATATGGCATCCACATCCTTATTGCTTACAGTGAGGTAGGCATCGGAAGTTTTTCCTTTGGCTCCTGTCTGTTTGAAAAAGGCCATATACTCATTCCAGGTGACCTCCACTTTGGCCATGTAGAAGGGATCGACCGAAACTTCAACGACCGGTCCTTCATTTACTTTCCTGAAGGCTTCATCTTCCGGGCTCCCAAGTTTGAATGTTCCTCCCGGAATAGCTACCATTTCGAAACTGACACTCGATCCGGGTATGTATTCGGTGAAATTATTAAATCCTTCCCTGGGACCGGGTTCGGTGTAGATCTCTTCATCAACTGCTTCGGTAATACCGAAATCGGTATTTTTTGCGTGGAGCCGGTTGGGATCGTGATGTCCCACCGTGATGTGACAGTTAATGCAATGCAATGCGCCTTCCTGCTGCTCGTAATAAAGATGAGCAGCCAGTCCGTCTTTACTCAGGCCCAGGGGATAATTATTTGCATGGCATTTGATACAGGAGCTTTCAAAAGTGTGATTTTTTGCATAGTCGATCTGGGACTTGGCTTCCCAGTTAATGCTTTCAGGATCTTTAAACCACATGGACCAAATATCCCTGATACCGGTTTTGACTTTTTCTGGCAGATATCCTTCACCATGTGGAGGCAGGTGACAATCAACGCAGTGTACCTGGATTCCCCTCTTGTTATCGTAGTGCGTAGAGAGCTTCCAGCTCTGGTAAGAGTGGGTGTGAATATGGCACGATTCACAGTATTCGTCTTCGGATGTATGTACAATGGCTTTGTTTCCAAGGAAAATCAAAAGCGCACACAGGAGGGCACCTGAAAGGAACAGGAACCATCCAAATTTGTTTCTTTTTCGTCTCATAATCAAGCGTGTTAAAGAAAGCGAAAATCACCTGTTTTTTCAAGGAAGACCTATGAAGTACACTTATTTAAATCGATTCTATGATGCGCACATTCTTCATTCTATTGTAACCCGGATCTGGCTATCACGTATATTGATGTGAGAATAGTTCCAATATGCATCGGTCAAGTTGACCTGGTTGATTTTGCGGAAACATATTTGAAGTTAGCAATCCTATTTATTAGTTAATTTTTTAAGTAAAATTCTATGCACCCTACTGTAACTTTCAATCAGCTTGCTGATGAGAATCGAAGCTTTCTTATGTCTCTTGTTGAGAAGGGAGGGCCTGATCCCGAGGACTATAAGAAGTTTACCGCCCTTGTCAATAATCTTGAAGATGAGGAACTGGAAATATTCAGAGATGTAATCAGGGAATCTCTTAATGAAAACACTTTGATTGGCCATGGCTTTGTAAAACCTTACGGCTACCCCGGTGATTACTCACTCATTCATAATATTTATAAGGAATATGTGAATCCTGATTCCAGGTACACTAACTGGGACCGGTTTTTTCAGGACCAGGCCGGAGCTCATGCCGTGCGTAACCGGAAGGCCTATTTTCTTGCCAGATGTGCTGAGATTGACATACAAGGGGAGGGTGAAAAACGTGTCCTTATCCTTGGCTCAGGCCCGGCTACTGATGTTCACGATTATTTGATAGATCATCCCGACAGCAATATCAAATTCGACCTGGTGGATTTTGACCAGAATGCCATTGATTTTGCCAAATCTCAGAACCAGGATTTTGAGGATGTAATCTCTTATATCAAGATCAATGTATTGAGGTATAAACCCTATCACTGGTACGACCTGATCTGGAGTGCGGGGCTCTTTGATTATTTTAAGGACAAGCACTTTGTCTATATGATCAATAAGTATTATAAGTATCTCAATGAAGGTGGAGAGTTTATAATCGGCAACTTCTCGAATAGCAATCCTACACGGAGGCTCATGGAGGTGCTTTCAGACTGGTATTTGAATCACCGCTCCAAGTATGACCTTTTAAGAATGGCTCTGGAGGCTGAAACAAAGGAGGAGCATGTAGAGGTTGAAATGGAGGCATTGGGAGTGAATCTTTTTTTAAGAATTAAGGCTGCATAAATGAATCGTTTTCGAGGACTATTCCGCAGAAATCTGCTAGGATTGCCCACTTCCAGTCGGGACGATTGGAAGTTAAACCGGGTAACCCTGGCCTTCAGTGGAAAGATCAAACATTACGAGAAAGACTTTAAGGAGGATTATTACAATCGATCCCTAAATCCCATGCGGTTTTCGCTGATATTAGCGATATTCTTTTTCGGGATATTTGCCTTTTTGGATGCGCTCCTGTTTCCTGAGCAAAAGACCATGTTCTGGTTCATCCGTTTTGGAATCATATCCCCGCTATTGCTGGCTGTAATTATTTTTTCTTTTAGTGCCCATTTCAGGAAATTTATGCAGCCTGTACTTGCAGCAATCATATTCATCACTGGTATTTCGATCATTGTAATGACGGTTTTTGCTGCCAATCAGGCTGGTAATTATACATACTATGCAGGCTTATTCCTGATTTTGCTAATTGGTTACACTTTTGTCAAGTCACGTTTTATTTATGCTACCATTGTGGGTTGGTCCATTGTTGCCTCTTACGTAGTGGCAACTATCTGGATTTCAGATACCCCTCTTGAGATTCAGATAAACAATAACTTTTTCTTGATTAGTGCCAACGTAATAGGTATGTTTATCAGCTACTTCATGGAAATATCTGTTCGGCGGGATTTCTATATGCGGAAACTCCTGGAAAAGGAACAGAAGAAAGTGAAAGCTGCCAATGATGCACTTGAAAAACGTGTTCAGGAAAGGACCCGCCAGCTGACCAGTGCCAATAAGGACCTTAAAAAGGAGATCGAAATTCGAAGGCATCATGAGAAGGAGAAGGCAAAAATTGAGAGCCAGCTCATTCAACTACAGAAAATGGAGACCATTGGTACTCTGGCCGGCGGAATTGCACATGACTTTAATAATATTTTGACACCTATCCTCGGTTATACCGAAATGGCACTGGAAGAATTATCAGAGGAGAGCGTCCTGAAGTATGACATAGAGCAGATTAATGGAGCTGCAACCAGAGGGAAAGATCTTGTACAGCAGATTCTGACTTTTAGCCGGCAGGTGGATTTTGACAAGAAACCACTTAAACTTGATGTTATCATTAAGGAGGTTTTGAAACTGATCCGGGCATCTTTCCCATCCAATATAGAAATCCGGCAGGAACTTAATGCGGGTACCGGGACAGTTTTGGCAGATGGCACCCAGATGCACCAGATCATTATGAACCTCTGCACCAATGCATACCATGCAATGATGGGTGGCGGAGGAGTATTGAGCATCAAACTGGATACTAAAAAGGTCGGTTCTCGCTCCGTTAAGGGGTCTTCCAAAATCCAAAAGGGGACTTATGTGCGATTGATTATATCTGATACCGGGCATGGTATGGACAAAAGGACCATTGAAAGGATTTTTGAACCTTTCTTCACCAAAAAAGAGGTGGGTTCCGGTTCCGGACTTGGCCTTTCCGTAGTTCATGGTATAGTGAACAATTATAATGGGACTATTGTGGTTGAGAGTGAGCCAGGTGAAGGAGCCACTTTTATTATATATCTTCCCCAACACTCTGAGGATTATGTGCCATTAAAGGGAACAGTTCAGAAGGTAAAAAAAGGACATGGTAGCATTTTGTTTGTGGATGATGAAAAAGAAATTACATTTATGGGCAAAAGAATGCTGGAAAGCCTGGGGTATTCTGTAGAAATAAAAAGTGATAGCCTGGAAGCACTACAGGAATTCAAAGGAGATCCTGGGAAATACGATCTCCTTGTAACAGACCATGCTATGCCGAAGATGATGGGGACTGAATTAATAGGGCAGATGAAAAAGATCAGGCCTAATCTGAAATCGATAATTATAACAGGTTACCAGGATTCAATTCCAAAAGATGCCATAGAGCAGTATGGAATTGCAGATATCATATCAAAACCTCTTATCCTGAGTGAGTTTAGCGAATTAATTCGTAAGGTACTTGCTGAGGATGATATACAAAAAGCCTCTTGATGTTTAAGATTCTCATTATTGACGATGAAGCCAATATTTTGTTCATGCTAAAAAAAATGCTGGAGCGATACGGTTATGAAACTGAGCTGGCATTAAATGGCGTTGAGGGAATTGAAATGTTTAAGAATTCAAAGCCCGACCTGGTGATTACGGACATCATCATGCCGGAAAAGGAGGGTTTGGAGACCATTCGGGAAATGAAAAGGATCAAATCAGATCTAAAAATAATTGCTATGTCCGGTGGAGGGAAGGTCTCCGCTGAAAATTATCTGACGATTGCCAGGATTTTTGGTGCAAGCAAATTAATTGCTAAACCATTTACCATTAAGGATATGCTTTCAGCTGTTCGGGAACTTTTGAATGATGAAGTCGCTAAGAACGATGGCCACTTGCCAAAGCCCAGGGAATTTGGATTAGATAAGGAGCAGAGCTGACAGCATTGTTGTACCTATAACCAGATATCTGTAAAATTTTTCAGGGAAAAATCGTACCAGCCATATTCCGAGGAAAGCTCCTGCTGCGATTGCCGGAATCATCACCAGGTCTAACAAGAAAGAATCGAAGGAGATGGTCTTCCATGACCAGATATGCAGGGGAACCTTGGAGAGGTTCACAATGAAAAAAAACCATGCCCCGGTTCCAATGTAAGCGTTTTTTGGAAGGCGCATGGATAAAAGGTAGAGTGCCATTACCGGACCGGCTGCATTTCCCATCATGGTAGCAAAGCCCCCCAGCAGTCCGAGTGATGCTGCAAACCATCTTGATTCGGGTATCTTGATTTGCCCGGATCTTACGTCCTGCCAGATCAAAATAACTATACCGGAAAGCACCAGTATGGCAAGCAAGCGGTTGAAGTTTGAGTCAGAAAGGTTTTTGCCCACCAGGGTGGCGGTCAGGATTCCTGCAAGTGCCCAGGGGATCAGCCTGAGTATATGCTTCCATTGGGCATGCCGATTGTACCAGCTTACGGCAAATATATCTGCAAAAATCAGAATGGGTAAGAGTAGTCCCACCGAAACCCTTCCTCCAAAGGCGTTAGCCAGGATCGGGACCACCATAAGTCCTACGCCTGAAATTCCAGTTTTAGACATGCCAATAAGCAAACCACTCAGGCACAGCAAAACCCACTGAGAAGTGGAGAGATCATATGAAGCAAGAAAACTAAACAATCTTCTTAAAGCCTGGCTGAATAAGAGAGAAAGCTCTGCCACTTTTTCCCATGGGCTGATGAGGCAGCGCTGACTTTAGATTCGGCTGCGGCCAGGATGGTTTCCATGGAACAATTTGAATGCTCATTCATCCATGTCTTCCAATTGCAGACTGTGTATTTCTTTCCGTCGATTTCTATCTCGGACATCATGCCTGAAAGAATGGTTACATCTGCAATATTTTTGATTTTGGGATTTGGAGGCATAAAGATCCCAACAGATTCCAGCTTGTTCAGATCAGCAATGTATTTGGACATTCCAGGGCCAAAATGGTAGGGAATGTCAACAGCCGGGATCATCCCTTCCGAAAAGCCATTGGGGAAGATCTCACTGATTGAGAACACTTTGAGCAGATCCGAAAGTATCAGCGGGTCCTCACCCGTCAATAATGCGGGCTTGCGCGAACGGACTGCTCCCTTGTAAGTTTCCCCCATCCGGATGATGCCCCTGATGGGGATTTGCATATCAAGGGCAGTGACAAGAATAATGTTGTTGAATTCGGCGAATAGTTTGAAAACTACACTGTTCAAATCGGCGAGTGTCTTTTCTTTATAAAGATTTGAGCTCAGGATCAGGCGTTCGGAAAAGTTAAAAAAATGGGGCTCGATTACCGCAAACCCCCAGGAGTAATTCTTCTTACGTGTATTATAGATCTCCTGTCCGATTCGCTCATAAAAGACCTGGATTTTATTGATCTCTCCTTTATCAGTCATTTCATCGAATCCAAGGATTTCGATACAGGAACATAATTCAGTGTGTGCCTGGATAGGATTATTTGCCGGTTCAAAGGGCAGATTGTCAGAATCGTTCATCTTTTATTTTTTTTGATAAGCATGTTAAATACGGATAAAAATTTTCTTCCTGTAAAGAATCAATGCAGGAACGAAAATGATGAGCATATAGAGAAAAGCATAGAGCATGGATGCCAGTTTGGGATCAAATCCGATGGAAGTAAGTGCATCCAAAAAATGAGTGTTCAAAGAGGCGCCTCCAAGTTTTATTCGGTAAAAGACCGGGACCAGCATGCCCGCCAGTACGTATGAGGTAATGGCATTGGCCCCGTAGACCCGTCCCAGGAAAGTCCATTTTGTATAGCCCCACATATCCACCACCAGGATGCAGGTGGCCAGGGCCAGGGTACCTAAGCCGGAAGTGTAGAGTACGTAGGAACTGGTCCAGAGATTCTTGTTGATAGGGAAGAACCAGTTCCAGAGTCCGCCGGCCAGGAAGAGGGAAAAGCCAATGAAATATAGCCATACCAGGCGTTTGTTTTCATCTTTTATATGGAGATAAAGCCTCCCGATAAGCATTCCTGATATACCGGAAACAATCGCGGGGAAAGTACTCAAAATACCTTCCGGATCCCAGGTCTTCTGCCACATAATACCCGGCAGGATCAGGGTATCCAGGTAATTGGCCCAATTGTGCTCCGCTACACTCAGATCAGGTTTTCCGATACCCGGAACCGGGATAAAAGCTACCCATATCCAGTATACCATCAGAATGCTGACACCTATCCGTATCTGCTGTTTCCAATTGGTATTCAGGAAGAGCAGGGCGCAGGCCAGAAATACGAAGGAAATGCGGGGGAGTACCCCTACCCATCGAATCTCACTAAAATTGAACTCAGGGTAAAGCCAGAGGAAAATTCCAAGTGCATAGATGTTGAAGGAGCGTATGAGTATTTTTTTGTATAAGCCCTTTTTGGGTACTCCTGCATCCATACGCTTAGAATATGCCAGGGTAATGCTAACCCCCACAATGAAAAGGAAAAAGGGAAAGATCAGGTCAGTGATGGTACAACCATTCCATGGGGCATGACGCAGTGGACGGTATACATGGTTCCAGCTGCCCGGATCATTTACAATGACCATCGCCGCAATTGTAAACCCCCTGAGGGCATCCAGGGAAATCAGTCTTTTCATTTTTGGTGCACTTGTTCCAGGCATATTCTTGAAGGAATTCATAGATTTACAGTGGACTAATCTACTAAATAAAACAAAAGCTTGTAATGACCAGGACAATCTTCTTTCTAATGGCAGCCATAATTCTTTCTTCATGTGGATCTCAAAATATGCATGAACATCCTGCAGCAGATGATCTGCATCTTACCTGGAAGTTTCTTGGGAATGATGCAGAGGAAGGATTTTCAAGTGCAGCATTTATACTGCAAAATAAAGGAAAACAATCTCTTAACGATTCTAATTGGAAGTTATACTTCAACCAGATGGGAAAAGGAGTAATAGAGGAATCGGTACTTGGAAATGTAAGCATTCAACACCTGAACGGAGATCTGCTTTGTATTTCTCCCCGGGAAGGATTCTGCCTCAGTCCAGGTGAGCAAGTGATGATTGCATATCATAAGCCGGGAAGTTTGATCAAGGAGGGAGAGGCTCCATCGGGTGTTTATATTGTTTTTGGTGCTGGGAAACAGGGTTCCGGCAAAGCCATGGCCATTCAGAATTATAAGGTCTTACCTTTTCCTCCCCTTGAAAATATATTTCCGCCTGAGAGCGGGATTCCGCTTCCTGATGCGGCATGGATCTATAATCAGAACATCGGAATGGAGAGTCAGAACAGGGCAGATATTGGAAAAATAATTCCAAGACCTGCTGTGTTAAGGGCCTCAAAGGGTGCAGAAATACTGCGGAGCGGACTGGTGATCAGATATCAGAAGGGGCTTGAGAATGAAGCCGGGCACCTTGCCGATATGCTTGAGCAGCTGATGGGGGTGCGGCCAGGCATGGTAGCCGGACATGGAGAGGGGACCAACCTTGTAAATTTATCCCTTAACAAGTCCATAAACGCTGAGGCCTATCAGCTAAGGATAGCCGATGGAGGCGGGGTGCATATTGAGGGAGGGGATGCCGCCGGTGTATTTTACGGAATCCAGAGCCTGCTGGCCCTGATTCCGGTAGAGGCATGGAAAGAACCTGTAGGAAAACTTGAGATAAATAGTGTAAGCATCACTGATTCACCTGCATTTCACTATCGAGGTATTATGTTGGATGTGGCCAGGAACTATCATTCCCCAGCGTCTGTGAGGAAGCTAATAAGCGTGATGGGCTTTTATAAGATGAACAGGCTCCACCTTTCCCTTACCAATGATGAGGCGTGGAGACTTGAAATTCCGGGCTTGCCTGAATTAACAGATGTGGGTGGCTTTCGGGGTCACACTACTCATAGTAAGGACTGTCTGATCCCGGCTTATGGATCAGGTCCTGATCCTGATACCGGGAAAGGTATGGGCAGTGGATATCTTAGCCGGGAAGATTTTGTAGATTTATTGAAGTTTGCTGCACAGCATCATATTGAGGTGATTCCGGAGATTAATTTCCCCGGGCATACCAGGGCTGCCATTTTTGCCATGGAGGCCAGGTATGATCGGCTGATGGCTGAAGGAAGAGAACAGGAGGCTGAACTATATCGCCTGGCTGACCCGGATGACCACTCGGTATATAATTCGGCTCAGAATTTTAATGATAATATAAGCTGTGTTTGCCAGGAAGCCCCCTTTCTCTTTTTTGAAAAGGTGGTGGATGAGCTTGCAACTATGTATGCAGACGCTGGATTGGGACTCAGAACCATTCACACGGGGGGAGATGAGGTTCCCTCCGGCTCGTGGACCGGATCCGCTCTGTGTTCGGCATTTCTTAAATCCCATCCGGAAATAGGCGGGGCAGAAGATTTGCAGGTTTATTTTGAAGGTCGGATCCTGGAGATGCTTTCTCAGAAAAACCTGGTGATGGCCGGGTGGGAAGAGATTGGTTTAATGAGAGCGGAAGAAGGAGGATGGATGCCAAATCCTGATTTTGCAGGGAAGGGGATGATGCCCTTTGTCTGGAACAGTCTTGGGAGTAACCTGGATCTTGGCAACCGGATGGCCAATGCAGGATATCCTGTGGTTCTGTGTAACGTGGATAATTTCTATATGGACCTGGCCTATAATCACCATCCTGCTGAGGCCGGTCACTACTGGGGAGGTTTTGTGAATACCAGGAGGGCTTTTACTTTTGCTCCTTTCAATGTTTTTAGTACCACCCTGAGTGATCGCTTCCGCAGACCCTTTGGCGAGGAAATGAGCTTCTCAGGAATGGAAGCCTTGCTGCCTGAAGCGCGTCGGAACATCGTTGGTCTTGAGGGTCCTCTGTGGAGCGAGACCATTAAAGGCAGTGATATGCTGGAATATTACTACATGCCAAAAATGCTGGGACTGGCCGAACGGGCCTGGTCAGGTCAGGCCAGGTGGGGAGATATTGCCGATAAAAATGCACGTGTTGAGGCAATCAACAGGGATTGGATTGCTTTTGCAAATACAATTGGAACTCGTGAGATGCCACGGCTCGACTACCTTTTTGGAGGGTTCTCTTACCGTTTGCCGGCACCGGGAGCCATCATCCGTGAAGGGCTGTTATATGCCAATGTGGATTTCCCCGGACTCAGTATCAGGTACACCTCAGACGGATCAGAGCCCTCCATGGATTCACCTCTTTATGAGGGTCCCGTCGAAGCCAGGGGAACAATCTCGCTACGCAGCTTTGACACCAGAGGCAGGGGCAGTCTGATCACAAGCTTAAAGGCCGACTGATATTACTATTCGGGTAGTTCGGCCAAAGGCGTTTTACTGCTCGTACAACTGGTTTACGGCCAGAACCAGGAACATGAAATTGGTGGCTCCGCCACCCATCACATACTCGGTTTGCTGCCAGAAAAAGGGCCATTCCTTCAGCTCGGGGAAATCGGGACGAATCAGTGCCGTTCCTGAAACAACTCCTCCAGGGATGAAAGACCAGTCTGCCCGGTTTACACCGTAGGCTACCTTGACGGAATTGGCTCCCACACCAGAAGCGAAAGATGCAGTGTTGGATCCGGGATGTACCCCAAGAATAAAATTGAGGGAGTGTTCAAAGGTTTCGGTGGGGACAAGCTCGGGCCAGCCTTTGTGATAGAAATACTGTGTTACACCAAAGCGCTGGATATTCCATCCTGCGCCCCAGATATTGGGTTTGTAAGGAACACCATAGGGTGAGTCGACTTCCTGCTGCTTCACCAGGTCTTCCTGAAACGCCTTCACTGCAGCATAAATCTCCTTCTTGAATTTTTGATTGTCAATGGATTCAATCACATTTCCCAGTGCCCATCCACAGCGTGACAGCGACTTTAGAATCTCATCCTTCATGCTTACAAGCGCCTCGGTATATTCAGGGTTTTTGGTGGAGAGCATCAGTTCGGTGAGGGCAATAATTTTCTGGGACTCGAGTCCCCTTCCCTCCGTGTCGGCGTTAAGTTCCCACAGGGCAATGGCTGTTTCAAGTGCTTCCTTTGAAAGCTCCGGATTTGATTCCCTGAGAACCCTGGAGGCGGCAGCAAGACCCTGAACTACCTGTAGTTCCCTTCGGGGATTTACTTCGGTAAATACCCAGCGGTCGTCTCCGTTTCCCTTGATGTTATCGGTCATGGATGCAGCATCTCCCAGCATCACATATTGGCGGGGGTCGCGACAGATAATACCCCGGTAGAGACGACCCAGTGAGCGATATCCACCCAGGATGGTGGCCAGACCGTGTTCAATCTGCTGAAGCGCATCTGAAACTCCGTCGGGCTGGTGAATTTCCACCAGGTGGTTTTCAAAATCAATCATGGTGGCATCGTGGTCCAGTCCAAATTCCTCTACCATTTTTGCCAGGAGCCATACGGTGCCTGACTGGGACTCAACCCGTAAATCGTAGTCTCCCGCATCGTGCCATCCCCCCTGGTCCAGTCCGTCAACAAAATCTCCCGGCTTGAAGTGGGTGTGGTTCTCTTCATCCTGTTTGTAGCCATCAAAATGGAAGGGGATGGGAGGAGCCATCTGTGCATCATCCATGTGACACAGGTCATGCCATACCCGGTATTTTTCATTGACCCTCATATGGCACATCTGTACCGGAAGGTAGTATTCCAGCGTAGGTTGCCAGGTTCCTTTATCGTAGATATCGTTTGCAATATGAAAGGCATGGGATAAATGATCGCCATAGCCCACCTGGTAAAGGCCGGGTTCCTGAATGGATGAAAAATCCAGAGTGGCATATTTATACCTGAGAAACTGGCCCCAAAATTGTGTCTCCTTTTCAAGTACTACTTCGCGGCCATTTTCACCCAGTTTGAACAGTTTGAATTGTGGCAGTGGGCTGGATTCGGCATCCAGTTCAACGATTGCCTTTTTTTCCTGTTTGGGGTGATATCCAAGCTGGGAAACCTGGATCACCGGGTCATATTTCCAACCTTCAATGGTATTCGGCTTGATGGTCCATTTGATAGCCCCGTCAGTGGCACCCTTTGCAACGGTACTTCTTACAACGTACCATCCATTGTTGTGGTTGGTACGGCCGTCCCACAACTCCAGGGCTTCGGCATCGGAGGAGATCACAATCCTCTGGAGGTCATATTCAGGTGCAATTACAAGCGATTTTCCACTGGCCAGGGGTCCGGACAGCAGCTCGCCATGATAGTCTTCGACCGGACCAACAGGCTGGTCCATGAATATTCCGGAACTCTGGTCCATCAAATATGATTTTCCAAAGAGATCGCCAGGGAACAGCTCCAGGTTGAATCCGACCCTGTCGCACCATTCATCGGGAAGGGGTTCATCCAGGTTGACTGTTACGGTGACACTTCCGTCATCTCCTGCTTGAATTTCTATCTGGTAGAAAAAGGTCAGGTCGGGATAGATCACCGGGTTAAATCCCCTGCGGTTTTTAGATGAATCGGGATACCAGAGTGTTTGGGTGATGCGCTCGTTTTCCCGGTCCACGACCCTGGCTCCTCCCTTGGGAACAGGAGACCACTGTCCGGGAGAGGGTTCCAAACGCAGGTCGCCATTGGCTGCTACCCTGACCCCGTGCTGAATGATTGTAACTCCCGACTGGTGCCCTTCCGGGTAGTAGTCACTGAAGAAAGTAACATCAAGACCATTCTTGTGAAAATATTCTTGCTCATTCAGTTTGAGGGGCTCCTGTGCTGACAGGAGTGTGCTTATAAAAAGTAGCAGGGCAATCGGCAGTTTTTTCATTTTTGGAAGTATTCAGTGGGAGGTTTCTTATCTCAGGTGAAAATAGTGAAAATTTATAGTTTCCTGATCGTTTTTTGTATTTGTCGTTCAATCCGGCTTTCTGTTAGCGCATGGCCTGCTCATAAATCTTATGAAACGTCCATTACAATACTTTCATATTATCACAAATGGACATGAAAGTATTGTTCTGGTAAGTTACACAAGGCCAATAATATAAACTAAATATTTTTTGTGAAAGGAAGTTTAACCTGTTATTTAATGTGGAAGGAAAAGTCCTGCCGAATCGGAAAACCTTCTGAGGAGATACCCCTGACAGCTATGGTATAACTGCCCTTTGAATCGGGAGCTATCAGCGATATGGATGCTTCATTATTACGGTCAAAAAAGAGGTAAGGTTCAAAGAGAAGTGTGGTTTTGAATAAGGGAATTTTCTCTTGGCGAAGGGCAGCTGGTTTGGGGGTGGGGGATGAATCTTCGGGGAATCCATAATAATATTGTCTGACCGCCGATCGGGGAAAATCTATGAGGCTGGCATCCCCTTTTATTGTATGGATGTCGATGATCCCATCCATCACCAGGTCACCCACAAAATATTTCTGACTTTTCAATGCGATGGATTTGAGCTGTGAAGGATCGATGGCTAGTAGTATTTCTGAATCAAAGAAGGGGACTCCGTCGAGGAAGTACCAGGGCCTCTCTCCAATGATCCGGTTTGTCTCCAGGTCCAGGAGAAGCACTCTGTAGCTTCCTTCTGAACGGGCAAGGAATACCCGCTTTCCCAGCTCCCTGAATACCTCTTCCATGTTGGGTAGCCTGACAAATTCGTCCATGATGATTTCATGATCGGATAAACCATAGAAGGGCAGGGGGGCCCTTGTTTTATTGGAAATGGTAATCTGATCGGGATTCATGCCCGAGGCATGGTCAGGGGAGAGATTATAAGTTGCGTCAATTTGCTGTTCCAGCAGCATCTCCCGGAACAGGCCTTCAGGGTTTGCCCGGTCAGGATGGGTCCAGGCGTAAGCTGGGACCGCATCCACGGAGTAATCGGGATCGATGGTGAGAATGAGGTTTTCGTTTTCGCCGGGGACCTGGATGATCATGTCTTTTCTGCCGAGGGTTCCACTGAGGTCAAAATGAAACCTTCCGGAGCTATTGGATTTTACTCCCTTGATCTCGGATATCGTGTCAATGAAGGAAAGCAGTACATCCCTGTTTACCAAAGGCTCACCACTTACTGATTGTTGTACAGTTCCGCTGAGTTGAAGACCCCGCATGTCGGGCATGTATTCGATTTTATTCCGGGCTAATGTGCGGTGTGGGGTTCCCTCCTGTTTTTTTGGAGAAAGGAATGTGTCCGGATACCGGCTTTCTGAACGTGAAACGGAGAGCGAAAGCCTGGCAGTCCGAAAGCTGCCTGAAACAGGTTGAAGGGTAAATACAATAGAATCCCGTGAGTTGTATTCCCCGTTTAAACCGCTGATTCTGATTTGTGGGGTCTGATTGTACCCGGAAAATGTAAGTTCAGGAGGTAATTCCAGGATCTCTTTTGTACAGTTTAAAGGAGTGTATTTTTTTGCCGGGTGTATGATTAACAAGGGCGTGTAGTGAAAGGAGCCAGGTCCGAAATTCCTCATCCAGGATGTGTAACACCGCAGGATTTTTTCACCGCTGCCTACCTCAGGGGGAATGCGGAAACTTCCGTAACCTTTGCCATTTTTAAGAACGACCCTTTCCCTGAAAATGACTTCTCCTTCCCGGTTCAGTAAGTCCACGTTGGCAAGGGCACTGATCCCGGAAGCTTCCCCGGAACGCTTCTCTGTGCAGTAAACCACATAGTGCAGCACGTCCCCTGCCAGGTAATAATTCCGGTCGGTAAACACACAGATTTCCTCCCCAAGCTCATCCTGTGAAAAGCAGTTTATTACGCCCAGCAACATGGCCGGAATCAGGAGCAATATGGTTCTTTTTGGCAGTCTCATCGTTCACTCGTCTTCGGGCCAGTATATTGGTTTTTTATTGCTGCCTGACAGGGTACACCTGAAACACATTTCTGAATTTGCATATATCCGATGCTCTGTGGATCCATCGTAGTAAATCTCAGCCAGGGGGAATCCATGACTGGAATAATATTCAATATCTGTAGGGTCTGTTAAATCATAAAAGCTGCACGTGGAGAACCCTGAGGGGATATTCAGGGATCCGGGAAGTTCATCCCGGTCGATGAATATCCTTTTCTGTGTTAGTGCCGAAGCCTGGAATATTCCCAGAACCGGTTTTTCAGAATCGTCGGTATTGAACATGTTACCGGTGACCATGGCCGGAGTGGGATCAAAAAGGGTTCCTGTATTCTGTGTGATGTCCTGGAGGTTTTTCCAATAGGAATAAGCCTCCTGGCTTAGCGAGTACTGAGAAACCAGGGCACTGTACCTGATGCGCAGTTTATTGTTTTCTGTGGATATGAAGAAGAGTGGGTATTCCTTTATGAGATCCTGGCTTAAATGTTCGGTAGTGCCAATGGAGATCAGGCTGGAACGGGCCGATCTCCAGCATCGTTCTTCATCCAGGTAAAAAGAGGATTTGATGGGGGTAATAAATTCCCAGGTTTCCTGCCATTCCCAGCGATAGTAACGGGTTTGATTTGTTTCGTCGTGAGTGTTGACCCTTACCTGCATTCCGTAGACCGAGTAGTCGGGATCGGAAGTGGGGCGTTCCTCCAGGGCATAGCTAATACTGTCAATTTCGGGCACATCCCTCAGCAGGACCCACTCCGATTCATAGGTCTCGCCGTCGGCTGTACTTACCACAAGTTTGTACGAATTACCGGTCTCGCCGATAAGCGAGGGCTCACTTTGGTAGATCCCGGGCTGCTCCTCGGTGAGGGTATGGATGGACTCCTGCTGATCGAGGATCAAAACCACCGCCCCCTCTTCGGCCTGGGGAATAGATTCGTCAAAAGCATAACTTCTGGTCAGTTTTACAAGCTGGGGTCCTTCCTGGTCGGTAATCAGGCCATCAATCACCAGGATGTTTTCATATCGTTCAATTTCTGGCGAAAAGGGTTCTCTGCATCCCGATACCATCAGTATTAATAAAGAATAGATATATATATAGTTAGAAATTTTCATTTCATCTAAAACTTGAAGTTATAGGTGACTGTAAAAACCGGTTGGGTGAAGATGGATATTTTAAAGCCATTTACACTTTTTTCACTGCTTACAAAGTAGATGGAGTAGACATTGTCCCTGCCTGTTACGTTGTATACTGAAAAGGACCACGAACTGTGAGCCAGTTTTTTTGATCTCAGGTTTCCGTCAATATTGGCCGATATATCCCACCTGAAATAATCCGGAATCCGGTACTCGTTCCGGTAAGTATAGTGGAGCATGGTCATTCCCCTGATCTCGTATTTGGCCACAGGGTAAGTGATGGGTCTCCCGGTACTGTAGGTGACATTTGAGGAGATACTGAACCTGCGGGAAAACTTGTAATTCCCCACCATTGTCACATCATGGGGTTTATCATGATTGGCCGGAAACCAGTCTCCCCGATTGATCCTTTCCACCGGAAATTCACTGTCAGCCTGCACCAGGATCCTGGAGTAGGTATAGCTGATCCATCCATTCAGTTTTCCCGAAGTACGTTTCACCAAAAACTCTGCCCCATATGCCTTTCCCTTTCCATTGATCAGATCCTGTTCGATGGTTTCGTTCAGAACCAGGTTGGCACCTCCCTTGTACTCAATCATATCAATTATGTTTTTGTAGTAGAGTTCTACGGAGGTCTCAATACTCTGGCTCCTGAAATCCTTATAAAATCCAATGGCATACTGATCGCCTATTTGCGGCCGGATGTGGTTGTCGCTTAGTTTCCAGGTATCGGTGGGCGAAACAGCTGTGGTATTTGAAAGCATGTTCAGGTACTGTCGCATGCGGTTGTAACTTATTTTTAACGAGCTGTTTCCCGATAACTTGTAGCGGATACTGGTCCTGAACTCGGGACCCTGATAATGCTGGATAATTTTGCCCTTTTCATAATAGGAGCTGTCCGAGATGCTGATGGGATCCAGGGGTACCCCTGCATAATAATGGGTCACCGACTTCGGGCCCAGGAAAGCATAAAAGGAGTAGCGGAGTCCGCCGTAAACCGAAAGCCTGTCAGAGATATTGAATTCATCACTGACATAGAGGGCCGATTCTATGGCATGTTCACTTTCAAGACTAAGCGGATCGATCAGGGATTGATCGTCTAAAGGGGCCAGTGAACCCGGATCCAGCTGGTAAGAGATGATATCCATACCGAACCGCATTTTATGCTCCTGGGACGGGAACCAGGTAAATCCAGCCTTGAGTTCTCTTTGATCGATTTCGTATTTCATACGAAAAGCCTGGTTCTCGTCCACCTGGCTCGAAATATCATACTGGTAGTTACTATAGATGCTGCTAAAGCTTGCAAACAGCTTCTGGCTGAAGATGTGTTTCCATCCGATCACCACATTGGCATTGGCATAGTGGTAGGCAGTGTCGGAATTCAACCGGAACATGTCATTGCTGTAGTAGGCGCTGATATCCACGTTGTTATTTGGGTTTATATCGTAAGTAATTTTTCCGTTGAGGTCGTAGAATGCCGCTGAGCTGTTGCGAATGGATGGATCATTGATCCTCTTGAGCAACCAGTCTGAGTATGTGCTTCGGGCCCCGGCAATGAAGGACAATTTGTCTTTGATCAGGGGTCCTTCAACGACCAGGCGACCAGTGATGGGGCTGATTCCTCCCTGGCCCGAAAACTTTTTCCGGTTTCCGTTCCTGGTGGAGATATCAAAAACGGAAGAAATCCTTCCCCCATAATCAGCTGTGATCCCACTTTTATACAATTTAAAATCTTTGATCACATCCGGGTTGAAGGCTGAAAAGAATCCAAAAAGGTGGGAGGTATTGAATACCGGTGCCCCGTTGATAATAATCAGGTTCTGGTCGGTACTACCTCCCCGCACATTGAAGCCGGAGGCCCCTTCGCCCACCGTCTGCACTCCGGGCAAGAGTAGCGCTGCTTTCAAAACATCGGCTTCTCCCATGGCTGCCGGAACCTGCTTTATGGTGCTCACATCAATCTTGTTAAGACCAATCTGCATTCCTGACACATTCTGGTATTTGTCGGCCGTTATCACTACCCCCTTTAACTGGTTAATTTTCTCCTCCATTTCGATATTCAGGGAACCGTCGCCATTGAGCATTACATTGCGAAACTCCTCCTTCTTACCCATGCTCCTAAAGGTGATCAGGTGGCGGCCAGTGGAAAGGCTGAGTACATAATATCCATTTACATCGGTGGTGACACCCACATTTTTTTCTTCGTTGAAAACCACGGCACCAATAATGGGCTCGCCGGTTTCCGATTCCCGGATGTAGCCGTTCATGGTGGCAAAAGACCCTGCTGCTGTGGAGCCGGGAGTGCCCACACGAAGGATCCGGTTACGGTCGGCCGCCTCACTGGAGATTGCCTTTGCTTCTTCAAAACGGATCTGAACTTTTGTCTCCCGAATGGAATCGTTAAGCTTAAAACTCCGAAGCATGTCCGGATTAATTGACTGCGTCTGTGAGAGAAATACCAGGCTTCCCTCGATATGGAAATATAGTCCATGTGGAGCAAGTGTCTGTTCCAGGATGGTACTTAGTGACTCGTTCGGGGCTGACTGCACCACCTTTACAGAATCGACCCAGTTGCTGTAAAAGAAGAAGCTGAGGGAGTACTCCTCCTCCATATCTTCGGCAAATTCCGGAAACAGTTGATGCTTGTGCATCCGGGAAACCACCGGGTCTTGGCCGCCGACCCCCTGAAGCAGGAACATGATTATGCATAAGACTGTTGTCGGCCGTTTCATGGTTCCAGGTGGTTGTAGTAGTCAACAATGCTTTTGATCGCCATTTCATTGCCGGGCCGGACCACCATCTTATTTTTACGGATGTAGCTTTTAATCTCCTTATCCTTATCTCCAAGGGCTTTCAGCAATCCGGACCTGCCACTTACCTTGCTGAACCGACCATTCTTCAGGATATACCATTCACTGAATAGCGAAAAATCGCCTGACGATTCCGGGCTGGGTTCCGACAGGCGTTTGAACCATTTTACGTAAAAAGTTGCCCTGCCTTCAGCAAGCAGTTCATAGAAGCCCTCCGGGGAAGCTTCGCCCGAAACGGATAGTTTGTGGAAATGGTGACCATCTATTGTAAAACTATCAATCCTGGTCTTATTCAGCACAAGGATGTAACTACCTGTGGTGTGAATGTGGTTATACAGGAGCTGGTCCCGGTAGAGGTCATACCTGAATAGGAGAGAATCATAGCTTTGTCCCTTCATATACACCGCGCCTGTTTGCCAGGTTTCTGTGTGGAAAAAAGGATTGCCCCGACTGCCAGGAAAACCTTCGGTATAGAGAGAGCCGTTTATGTAGCTCTTATCCTTACCCGCAGACATACTATAAATTTCCTGAAGCTCTTGAATAGAAAGTGCATGAGAATTCCCTTTCTCATCCACCTGGGCATGGGATGAAAAGGAAGCCAGGCATACAGATATGGTGACAAAAAAGGCTTTTCGGACCATGATCATTTGAGGGGCAAATTATGAAATAGTATCCTGAACAGGGTTCACCGGATTCTAAATGTTTCCCTCTATAGTCATTTATGGGTCAGTCCGGTTTTTTTATCGAAGGGTTATATATTTTCGGAGATCAGAAACCAGGATATGGTTAAGTTCTTCTTTATTGCCAGGGCTTGTTTCGGTAAAAACAAAGCCGAAAACAGCGTATTTCCCCACATCCATCCTTCTCGTATGCAGTGCGTTTTCAAAGTCGCTTTCGAGAAGATCATAGTCAAAATGGACGATCTCCTCCGGCGAATAGCCCGAGTTGTTATTCAAAACAATAATGCTGTAGTTCATCTGGCTCCTGTTTTCAAAAACCAGGTCCCAGTTGGGCCGTTCCCTACGGATATAATATTCATAGGAATTGTAGCCCATGGCAATTCCCAGCAGGTCGGCAGTAGTGCACCATCCTCCGAATCTAAGCGGGTTGACCTCGATCGGAATAATCCGGCCCGATGTATCTACCCTGAGCTCCACATGGGCGGGAAAATTTTTCACTTCGGCCTTACGGCCGAGATTTTGAAGGAAGCCCCCGAAAATTTCAGTGTATTGAAGTATGATATCCTTTGAAGTTGTGTAAACCCTGTCGCTGGTATCTGCACCCGAGGAGAAAAGGTGATGGAGGATGTTCAGGATCACCACCTCACCTTCATTGTTGAAGTAGCAATCGACCGCGAACTCCTCTCCCTCAATATAATCTTCAATAAGGAAAGTCGATGTGTCCAGCACATTCTGAGGATAAATGCTGCGAAGCCTGTCGATATTGAGTTCCTGTAATGCAATTTCCCAGTCGGCCGTGTTCTTAACCACATGGACCCCTATACTGAAAAACCCCACCGAGGGCTTGATCACAAATGGAAACCTGAGCCCTTCCGCGGGCAGGTGCTGGATTTCCTCCAGCTTAACGGTGCTGTACGAGAAATCAGGATATAAGTCTTTAATGAGTTTCCGGAATTCAGCTTTGTCCTTAAACAGCCGAACATGCTTTGCCAGCTCAGAGTCTCCAAGGTGCTCGGCAATCCATGCCAGTGCGTTTTCAGAATTAGAATAGAGCGGTGTTTCAGGATTGTTATTTAGCTGCCTGATGGCTTCCTCTTCTGAGATCCAGGCCAATGAATCATCTGTGATGAGCTCCCTGGCAACCGGGCTTGACACAATGGGATATTTATGCTCCCGGATGGTCTTTATCAGAAAATCCGAAGCATAGGGTTTATCGATTAAAAACATGCCGCAATTTATAAATCTCTTTTTGGAAAACATTTGCGACATTTAAGAAAAAAAATGAAACTGGAAGATTTAGGATATTGTGAGGCCCTGGAGGAAAGTCGGGTCGAACAGCACCTTGACTCTTTTGGAGTTGGAAGGGTCATATCCGAGCATAAGGAGCGATACAGGGTTAGAAATGAAAAGAGCGAGTTTGAGGCAGAAGTTGTCGGGAACCTGCGTTTCACCGCCCGGGGAAGATCCGATTTTCCTGCGGTGGGGGACTGGGTGGCCATTTCGGAATATGAAGAAAACAAGGTGTTGATTCATGCCATATTCCCCAGGAAGACTGTGATTGAAAGGGAGGCCGTGGGGAAGAAGGGAGAGAAACAGATGATTGCCACGAATATTGATTGCGCTTTTATCGTTCAGGCTGTAGACAGGGATTTCAACATCAACCGGATCGAGAGATATCTGACCATCTGTTATGCATCTGGCGTTAAGCCTGTAATTATACTTACTAAGACAGACCTGATTGCTAAAGCGCAGTTGGGAGACCTCCTGAGTTCGGTGAAGGAGAGGGTCAGTGAGGTTCCGGTTATTCCAGTAAGCAACGAAACCCGGGTCGGGCATGAGGAGCTTAAAAAGCATATTGAAAAAGGCCTGACCTATTGCCTGTTGGGTTCCTCAGGGGTTGGGAAATCCACCCTGATGAATCATCTCTCAGGGAGAGAACTCATGCAAACCGGCTCTATAAGTGAGGCCACTAATAAGGGGCGGCATGTGACCAGCCACCGGGAATTGATAGTCCTGGATTCGGGAGGAATTATAATTGATAATCCGGGAATGCGGGAGGTGGGAATTGCCGATGCATCGGCCGGACTGGATACCACCTTTGAAATGATTGTTTCCCTGTCGGGTCAATGCAGATTCCAGGATTGCACCCATGTACATGAATCGGGTTGTGCTATCAGGGAGGCCGTTGAAAATGGGGAAATTGACCAGGCTTCCTATGATAACTACCTGAGAATGGAGCGCGAAAAGCAGCACTTTGAATCCACCGTTGCAGAACGGAGAAAGAAGGATAAGGATTTTGGGAAGATGATTAAATCCGTGATGAAGAATAAAAAGAATAAGCTCTAACGGTAACAGGGATTTTACGGTTTTAGCGAGACTACTCGTCTTTTACACACCTGACTGAAAGCCCGCTGTTTTCCATAACAACAGATCTTGATAGTTGCCCGTGTTCATCATCGAGCATTCTTCTCATGGGTCGATTCCAATTTAAGCGTGTTGATGCCCAGAAAAATGTGCGACTGTTTAAGTATCCATAGTCCCCTTCAAATCCAAACCTGCCTGTTGGCAGTGCTGAAAATCCGAGTTCATCTGTGGCCCCGGTATTCGGGCTATCCCAAAGAGTAGTTGTTTTGAGCATTCCTCCTTCATTATCGCCTCTGAATCCATCCGTCAGAATAGTAGATTCTTCCATCCCCAGGTAGTATTCTAATTCTCTCCATTCTTCTGCAGAAGGAACATGCCATCCGGCCGGACAAAGTTTCCCGGTTTCAATGACATAGTAATTATAAAGGGCTCCCCTTTCTTCCCATTTTGGATCATATTCCGGCCAACCATAGGCAGGTAAGATGCCGTTGCTATACCAGCTTGTGCTATCTGTGACGTAAGGAATCTCTGTACCATCATTAAGTTGGGTTGCTCTCAGGTTTTCAGACATCCATACCTGCTCACCTATTTGAATGGTTCCATATTCCTTTTGATCTCTGGAATCAGTGATTGAACCCTCTTCACCATGTGTAAGCTCAAAGCTCATTATCTCACCAAGAGATTCTCCAGCTTCGTTCACTGCAAATGCAGTATAATAGTAGGTGCTGCCCGGAACCAGATCTATTTGCGTACTTGTAAATTCGCCCATTTCTGAACCAACCGAAATCCTGCTTCCAGAGCTTGCGGGGTCAGGGCTTGTCCCGAAATAAAAACCCGTTTCGCTTATCTCATTTCCTCCATTATCGCTTATTCCACCACTCAATATACGCGATGTATATCTATTGCTGCGGGCCTCATGGGTAAGTACAGTAGCTGTTCCCGTTGTTGTAAAATGAACTTCTTCTCCCAGAGACTCCCCAGCAGCATTGACTGCAAATGCTTTGACATAATAGGTGGTGGAAGTAGAAAGATCCGTAAGTGTAGTACTATACTCTGCTTCTTGGCCTTCAATAAGCAAACGGGTTCCTGTTATGTCTGCAATTGTATCTGTACTCCAGTAGATTCCCTTCTCAGTTATGGTCTCGCCTCCGTCCGAAACGATTTCTCCACTAACTAATGCTGAGGCAAAACCGACCGATTGAATAGTCCCGGTTTTTACAGTGGGGATTGTATTGGTCATAAAGGAAAATTCTTCTCCGATTGAAATACCGGCACTGTTTACAGCGTAGGCTTTATAATAAATTTGCTTGCCGTGGGGTAATTCACTGAGGGTGCCCGTAAACACTCCCAAGCCCTGGCCCATTGGAATTTGGTTCCCGGCTGTTTCAGGACTGGGAATGGTGTCCCAGTAAACCCCTGTTTCGCTAATTTCAGCTCCGCCATCATCACTAACAGCTCCCCCTGCCACTGCTGAATTATAGTTGATATCTGATACTTCCGTAGTTGATACTATTGAATAAATTGCATCGATTATTATTTCTATTTCAGCGCTGGATTCAAGTCCCTCATCATCCTTGGCTGTAAGCTTTATGATATAGGGTCCTGATCTGTAGTTGTCGGTATTTAATTCATAATTGTAGGGAAAGTCTAAAGAGGCAAGACCTTCTTCGTTTATAAAAAGTCTGACTTCAGTGACGGTTCCTTCTGCATCGTCGGCACTTACAGCAATAGTTACCATGTCACCTTTATTGGCAGTATATCCATCTGCCGGCTTTAGAAACTGGCATGTTGGTGGCTGGTTTTTTTCACATGAAATAAATACAGAGATAGCCAGAAGGAAAAATAAGGCCTTACGGAAATCGAGAAGCTTCATCTTTTGTTTTTTTGGGGTGTAAACAAATTTTTGTTCTAAGACGCTGGTAGGTATTTATTACGCGGATATTAGCAAAAGGTTGTGAATTGCTTCTGAAATTTTTCCCCGATTGAATTTATTTACAAAAAGTGAAGCAGAAAAGCATTAAATAAATACCAGGTAGTTAAATATCAGGCCAACGATCACAATTCCCAGGGCAACCACCCCGACAAATACTCCGATTAATTGCCATTTCAGGACCTTTTTAAGAATAATAATTTCAGGAAGGGATAATCCGATCACCGACATCATAAATGCAAGGGCCGTTCCAAGGGTCACACCCTTTTCGATAAGTACGCTCACGATGGGTATAATCCCTGCGGCATTTGAATAGAGGGGAATTCCCACCAGGATGGCCAGGGGGACCGAGTACCAGTTCTGGTTTCCAAGGGCGCCTGCCAGGTAGGCATCGGGTACATATCCATGTGCCCCGGCACCTACTGCAATACCGATCAGGATGTAGATCCATATTTTACCGACGATATCTTTTACTGCATCTCCACCGGCAGCAATCCTCTGATTGAATGACATCGATCCCTCCTCTTCCAGGTTATGTTTTGCACGGGTTTCATAGACCCAGTCGGCCACATATCTTTTCAAATTGAGTTTTTCAAGGATGAATCCTGCAATGATGGCAATACCGAGTCCCGTTAAAACATAAATAAGGGCGACCTTCCAGCCAAAAAGACCTATGAGTAAGACCAGCGCTACCTCGTTGATCATGGGGGCGGCAATCAGGAAGGAGAATGTAACGCCAAGCGGGATTCCTGCCTCGACAAATCCGAGGAACAGGGGGATGGCCGAGCAGGAGCAAAAGGGGGTTACAATACCCAGCGTTGCGGCCATCACATTCCCGGTGAAAAGCGATTTTCCCTCAAGCGCTTTGCGCGTTTTTTCAGGGGAGAAAAAAGTCCGGAGAATTCCCACGAAAAATATGATCAGCACCAGCAGCATCATTACTTTAGGGACTTCGAAGATGAAAAAGCGTAAGGTTTCGGTCAGGTGTTTTTCGGGGGTCATCTGAAATACCTGAAACACCATAAAGTCGGCGATTTCCTGGAGGTTTATATAGACCAGAACCCATACAGGGAGTAGCAGAAGGACAAGTACCAGCTTGTTTTTTATACTTTTCATGATAAAAGATGTTCGTCGTTTTACGAACGATTATTGTAAATTTTTTTAAAACCAGACGGTGATTATGTAATAGACACCAATACCTATAAAAATAACAGCAACCACTTTCCTAAACCAGAATTCAAAGGCTTTGATCCTCTTGTAGAGCTTCCCCATTCCCGAGATGGTATAGGCAATGAGCCAGGCAAATATGATTACAGGAATCCCGGTTGCAATGGCATATACCACGGGCAAATGGAGTCCTGAACTTGACACTGTTAGGGGAATCAGCATACCAAAATAGAGGACTCCGCTATAGGGACAGAATGCAAGGGCAAAGATGACACCCAACAGGAATACATCCCAGTAGCTGAATCTCTTCCGGCCCTGGTATCGCTCCGTAATCCTGTTGAATGCAGGGAAGTTGATCCGGATAATCCCAAGCATGAAAATTCCGATGACAATCAAAAGCGGACCTACAATCTTTTCTCCGTATTGTTGGAAAAGCCCTGAAATCTTCAACTGATCTGCACCGAAATACAACACAAATGCCAGCGCAGTATATGAAAAAGCCCTACCCAGGGTATATACCAGGCCATTGTAAAAGACCCTGTTCCTGTTCCCCAGGTCTTTCCCTATATATCCGATGGCTGTAATATTTGTAGCCATGGGACAGGGACTAATGGCTGTAAGCAGACCCAATACAAGTGCCGAAACGATGGGCGTGCTTGTATTAGCGTATAAATTATTCAGGAACTCCTCCATGAACTAGAGCAGTTGGTCGATTTGCGTCCTCAGTATTTCGTGAAATTTGGTGGGATTGGTTCGGGCATTCATGAATCCCTCATTGGTAAGGTTCACCCTGGCTTCGCCTTTTACAATTAAGAGTGTTTGTCCGGAAACCTGGAGTTCTTGTGCCATCTTTTCCCCTTCCTCCTCTTCAAGATTCAGCGAGGTGAAATTCATCGTACCATCTTTTATGTGGTCTTCATAAAACATTTCCAGGGCTACCCTGGTTTCGTCTTCCACTGCATTGCAGGTGGCACAACGTTTTGTGTTATGAAAATAATAAACCTGGAGTTCCTCGGAGCTTACAGTCTCAGACTTCAGGTCTGCGTTTTTTTGATCGGCAGGCTTCTGCGTGTTACAGGAAACGAGTGCAATTGCAACAGCAATCATTAACAGGGAATGTTTTAAAATGGTCATGGGATTATGAATTTTTACTTAATATTTCTTTCATTTCGGCAATCTTCGGGAGCTGTCCGGATAAGACCACCTTTTCATCAATGACCAGGGCGGGTGTGCGCATAACAGCATATTCCATGATCTTTTGAATGTCTTCCACCTTTTCAATGGTGGCATCAAGGCTTAATTCTTCGACCGCTTTCCTGGTGATTTTTTCAAGTGATTTGCATTTGGCACAACCTGTGCCTAAAACTTTAATTTCCATAGTGTATTCTATTAATTCGTTATTCGCAAAACTACGAACAAAACAGTTAAATTTTTTTATGTGTTCAGAAACTTTTTAAACAAATCCCCGGCCAGCTTCCAGTTCTCCTGGTCCAGGCAATACTTGATTTTTGGTGCTTCAATTTCACCCTTAATTAATCCGGCATCTTTCAACTCTTTCAGGTGTTGTGAAAGGGTAGATTTGGCAATAGGAAGATCTTCTGTCAGGTCGCCACTGTAACAGCAAGTTTGTCTGGATAGCAATTCCAGGACATACATGCGGATCGGATGCCCCATGGCTTTCGCAAAGCGGGCAAGGGTTTTTTGATCTTCCGATATTACATCTTCTTTATTCATGCTGTTCGTTAATTACCGAACAAAGGTATGCAAACTTTTTCAAGTAGAATTCTATTTTTATTAAAAAAGTGAGTATTTCAAATCTTCCCGGCTTCTTAGTTCGAAGCAGGCAATGTAAACCAGATAGTAACGCCGTATTCCTCGCCCGAATGTGCAGCGATCTTGCCTCCATGCGCATTGATTGCAAGTTTACAAAACGCCAAGCCAATACCAGAGGAATGGTATTGGGCTTCATTTGAGCCCGGTACCTGGTTGTATTTTTCAAAAATAGCTTCAAGTTTATCGGCCGGAATGGGATCCCCATCATTGTATATAAGAACTTTAGCGAATTTTTGTCCCTCGTCTGAAGTGTAGTCCTCACAAGAAACCCTTATAAAACCTTCCCGTCTGGCATATTTCGCTGCATTTGAAAACACATTAGAGATTACACGATTTATGATGTCTTCATCAGCTTGTAATCGTATATTCTCCCCCACCTCATTATGGAAGTCCAGCTTACTGGTTTCCAACATATAGCGTGTGTTATTAAAGGCATCATTCACAACCTTTCCCAGGTCAATTTCAGTTTTGTTTAGCTTAATCTCGGACGACTCATTTTTTTCTAAATCCAGGAAATTATCAATCAAATTCAACATCTTCCATCCCGAGGAGTGAATATCATTCTTGAATTCGTCAATATTCTTCGGCAGACTAGCGAAGCCTATTATATTATTTAAGGGGTTTTTCAAGTCATGGACCATCATGTTGGTCATATTCGTTTTAAATTCTGCCAGTTTAAGCAGGTTTTCATTTGAACTGCGAAGTTCTTCAGCTTTTGATTCTATGCTTTTTTTCTGCTGCTCGATTTCCTCTTTCTGTGACTGTATTTCCCGGGTTCTCTCCTGAACAAGGTTCTCCAGATTGTTTACATTGTCGTTTAACTCTTCTGCAAGATTTTCGGCTTTTGCATATGCCGAGGAAGACTTTTTGGCCAATACATATCCCTGTGAAAGGGTGACCACAAAGAGTCCAGCAGGCATCAAATAAATACTATCCATAAAAGTAGCGTAAGAGATAGCATCAAATACAGAAAGAAGGAAAAATACAGAATAACCTAAAAACACCGGAATAGCATATGCTCTTCTACGTAAGGAGGCAATAAAGAGCATGACAACGATCAAGGCCGTTGCCGGACCCAGAATATATTGAATGTACAATGAAGTATACGAATAGGCGGTTGGATTTAAGAAAAGGACCAGGCTAATACAGATTATTGCAAATACACTGACGAACCATACAAGCCATTTCGGAATCTCCTTTGGAAAAAGGTTATTGACAAATAAAGTTGTAAATATTGGAATCGCCATGAAAGAGATATATTCGATCTTTGTGGAAATATTCCAACCTAAAAAACTAAATACTTCCAGGAATAATCGTTCACCAATATAGCCGGTTCGCACAAACATTGATAAACACAGCAAACTAAAATAAAGAATGGACTTATCCTTCCTGCGATAAGAAAATAGCGCTAGATGATAGATGAACAAGATGAATAAAAGACCAATCAGGAAGGCTTCTATTCCAACCTGCCTTGCCTTCCATTTGATAATATTTTCAGAATGACCAAAAAGAATGGTTCCCGTGGCACCTCCGTTTCTATGATGAAAATTGGAAACCTGGATAAGTACCTCCAGGGTGTCGGTTTCAGCCAAAAAATAAAACTCTTTTTGATAGCGAGACGGAATCATCTCCTCTTTGGTTTTCCCAACCTTGCCTGATCCGCCAAGCATATTTCCGTCTATACTTAGTGAATAGGCCAGTTTAAAATCTTTGATTTTTATGCCATACCAGCACTTCTCTGGTACGATTATTTTAAAATGGTATGTACCGTAACCATGGCCTGCGGGTGTATCTGAAGAAGTCCTTAGGTGGTTCCATTTGGATGGCACACCCATAAAGGCGGTAGGTGTGGGAGGTAAATCCCGTTCGAAATCTTCCTGGGAAAGCAAGGTGTCCTGGTAAAATTCAACCTCCCCCCGGATCTCTATGATATCCTGATCAAAAATGTTGATGTCAGAAAAATCGAATACTCCATGTGACAACACATAATCATTTTGCGGGATCGATTGAAGTATAGTTTTAATGAAAAAGCCCGAGAGGGCAACCATCAATATAAAAACGATTGTCCAGAGAAATAATATCGTCCTGTTAATCATAGTTTATCTACTTCAATTCCATTTCGTTGTACGGGAAAAGAGTATTTATGTTACTAAACTTTATTTCTCCTTAAATGAGGAATAAGCGGATCGAATTTCACAGCCAGTCAAGCCGAAATATCTTCCTTGTTCTTATCATGCCAAATCGGTAGAATAAATACATTGCATGAGAGGCCTTTATCATCGTTTTCCAAATTCATAACCTATAGATATATCAGCACTTAGCAGAGGATAGAACTGCTGATGACGACTGGAGTTTCCAATTCCCTTTGAAATAAATATGTGCGCACCATGATTTAGAATAAACCCATTATAAAAACGCCATCTATATCCGATGCTAAGGCCGAGCACATATTGGCTGCGCTCAGATTGACCAGCAA
>CAZRPW010000021.1:0-43884 GCA_964601975.1 uncultured Bacteroides sp. | reverse complement strand
ACCCCCACCATGGGAACCGGAATCCCACGTTCTATCCAGTTAAACTATGGAGCCTTAACGGACGGCAAAGTTAATATTTTTCCCCAATTATAATTCATCAGGCAGCTCACCCGGCTAAAAATGGACCCCGGGCAAAAGCTCGCTCCACGAATAGCACTCTGGTGAAGTACAGTCAATTTCATGAGCTTAGAATTTAATTCCTGTGAAATTCACAAAAAAACCCCTATATGTCAACTCTTTATTGTAAAAAAAACCCAAAAATAGGCTAATTTCGCAAGCTGAAAACAGAAGAGACCATATGGAATATAAATTTGCAGAAATAGAGAAACGCTGGCAGAATTACTGGGAAGAGAACCGAACTTTCAGAACCGAAGATGACTATTCACTACCCAAGTTTTATGTGCTTGACATGTTCCCCTACCCTTCAGGCTCGGGACTCCATGTCGGGCATCCCGAAGGATACACAGCCACCGATATTGTCTCCCGCTACAAACGGATGAATGGATTCAACGTGCTTCATCCCATGGGCTGGGATGCATTCGGGCTCCCTGCAGAACAGTATGCCATTGAAACCGGAACCCACCCATCCATTACCACCCAGGAGAACTGTGACAATTTCCGCAGGCAGATAAAATCGCTCGGGCTTGGATATGACTGGGAAAGGGAGATCAATACAACAGATCCCGGATACTTCAAATGGACACAGTGGATTTTTATCCGCCTGTACAACACCTGGTTCGACGAAAAGCTACAAAAAGGACGCCCCATTGAAGAATTGGCAATCCCCGAAGCGATTTCGGCCCAAGGAACTGAAGCTGTAATTGCCTATCGCAACGAAAAGCGACTGGCCTACTATGATAATGCCCAGGTAAACTGGTGCGCTCACTGTAAAATCGTTTGTGCCAATGAAGAGGTGCTTAACGATGGTAATCACGAGAAGTGCGGGAACCCCGTGGAGAAAAAGAACCTGAAGCAATGGATGCTCAGAATCCCATTATATGCCGAACGACTTCTCGATGGGCTTAAGGACCTGGACTGGCCGGAGGGTGTGAAGGATATGCAGAGAAACTGGATCGGGAAATCTACCGGAGCTGAGGTGGATTTTAAGGTGAAGGATGGTCAGCAACAGCTAAGAGTATTTACTACCCGAGCCGACACACTTTTCGGGGCTACATATATGGTAGTTGCCCCGGAACACCCGCTGCTTAAAGCGCTGATCACTGACGAACAAAAAGCAGAAGTTGAGCGCTACGTGACCCAGGCAGGACTCAAATCGGACCTGGATCGTTCAGATCTATCCAAGAAAAAAACAGGGGTCTTTACCGGGAGTTATGCAATCAACCCTGTGAATAATAAGTCCATCCCTATCTGGGTGGCCGACTATGTACTCATGGGATATGGTACCGGTGCCATTATGGCTGTACCGGCTCATGATACAAGAGACTTTGACTTTGCCCTTACTTTTTCAATTCCCATTACCTGCATCATGGACCCGCAGACCGAGGATGCAGATTTAAGGAAGAAAGTACTGGCTGGTAATGCGTGCTGGACCCAGGACGGAAGTTACATCAACTCGGCTGATGCATCGACGGGACTGGATATTAACGGGCTGTCCAAGGAGGAAGGAATTGCCACTACCATTGCCTGGCTAAAAGCACACCAACTTGGGGACGAGGCCATTAACTATAAGATCAGGGACTGGCTGTTTAGCAGACAGCGTTACTGGGGAGAGCCCTTCCCCGTGATCCACTGGGAAGATGGCGAGATCTCACTTCTGGAAGATCATGAGCTTCCGCTTCAGCTCCCCGAGTTAAAGAAATATGAGCCGGGCAGTGAAGGTGAATCACCGCTTGCTAACGCATCCGACTGGCTGGAAGTAATCGGTGCAGATGGACGAAAGGGACGCCGGGAGACTAATACCATGCCACAATGGGCCGGATCGTGCTGGTATTACCTCAGGTATATCGATCCCGGTAATGAAAAGGAGCCTTTTTCAAGTGAAAAGGAGAAATACTGGATGCCGGTGGACCTCTATGTAGGGGGCGCTGAGCATGCTGTGCTTCACCTGCTATACAGCCGTTTCTGGCACAAGGTGCTCTTCGACCTGGGTATCGTATCCACCGATGAGCCCTACCAGAAACTCTATAACCAGGGAATGATCCTGGCCTTTGCCTATGAAACTGCTGCAGGAGCGAAGGTGGTCACCGACCTGGTGGAAGAAAAAAACGGAGGTTATTTTCACCGGGATACAGGTGAAGAATTAAAACAGATCGTGGCTAAGATGTCAAAATCCTTGAAAAACGTTGTAAATCCCGACGATGTGGTGAAAGCTTTTGGCGCCGATTCCTTACGTCTGTATGAGATGTTTCTCGGTCCCCTCGATGCAGTGAAACCATGGGTGGAGAATGGGGTCAAAGGGGTATATAATTTCCTGAACAGGGTAAATAAATTTTTTGCTGATCCAGCACATTACCACCAGGGGGAAGAGGACCCGGAGGTGGAAAAAGCCCTTCATGCCACCATTAAAAAAGTTGGGGAAGATATCGATGTGTTACACTTCAATACGGCCATCTCTCAAATGATGATCTTCACCAACCTCTGTATCAAAAAAGGGAAGGTGAGCCCATCCACCGGCGAGACCTTTATCAGGGTGCTGGCACCTTTTGCGCCTCACCTGGCAGAAGAAATCTGGAACATTCTTGGTCAGAATACTTCAATTGCCCTTTCACAGTGGCCACCCTTCGATGAGTCTATGCTACAGGAGGACACTTATGAATACCCGGTGATGATTAATGGTAAGCTCAGGTTTAAAATTATGCTGCCTTTGGATATGCCAGCAGATGATATACAAAAAACAGTCCTTGCCCACGAAAATGCACAGAAATGGACTGATGGGGCTGAGCCTAAACGCTTCATTCATGTCCCGAAAAAAATTATAAATATCGTAGTATAATGAGCCGAAGTAGGGATCTGATCATCATGCTACCCCTGACCATCCTGGCGGTGGCAGCAGTCTATTTGATGCCAGAAAAAGTTGCGTCGGCCCTGCCCACCGAACAGCGTATGGAAGACCTGGAGGCAGAAGAAGAAAAGGAAATTCCTGTTCGCAGGCTTTACGACATTCCCATTTCAGACTTCCAGCTTACAAGGGGTGAAGTTCGCCGGGGACAGTCCCTGGCCGAAGTACTCCTCCCCTATGGTGTAAGCCCAAAACAGATCTACCAGATCTCTCTTCTTCCCGATTCTCTCCTGGATGAGAGGCGGATCAAGCCAGGACAGGACTATACCTTATTCATCAGCAGGGACTCCACACCTGTCATTTTTGTTTACGAAAAAGACCCCCTCCATTATGTGAGGGTATATCTTGATTCGGAATCCGTCAGGGCTGAAAACGGGACGAAACCCTTGGAGCAAAGAGTGATGACAGCCAAAGGAACCATTGAGAGCTCCCTCTGGGAATCGATGCGCAATACAAAGGCCAACCCAATGCTGGCGGTCGAACTCAGTGAGATATTTGCGTGGACCATCGATTTTTTCGGCGTACAGCAGGGCGACCAGTACAGGGTGATTTATGAGGAGACTTTCGTGGATTCACAGAGTATAGGAATCAACCGGATTATGGGAGCATGGATCCAGCACAATGGCACCGATTTCTGGGGCATTCCCTTTGAACAGGATGGTGTTATGAGTTTCTACGACGAGAATGGAAACAGCCTGCGGAAGGCCTTCCTGAAGGCTCCCCTGAGGTTTTCCAGGATCAGTTCGGGATTCTCCAATTCCAGATATCATCCTGTTCTGAAAATAAGACGTCCTCATCACGGAGTGGATTATGCAGCTCCAACCGGAACGCCTGTCCATACCGTGGGTGATGGATTCATTACCGCCGTTGGATACCAGAAGCGAGGCGGGGGTAACTATGTGAAAATTAAACACAACAGCGTCTACTCTACGACCTATATGCACCTGAGCAAATTCGGAAAGGATGTGAAGAAAGGTCGCTATGTGAAGCAGGGTGATGTGATTGGTTATGTGGGTGCCACGGGTTTGGCCACAGGCCCTCATCTGGATTTCAGATTTTACAAAAACGGAAGCCCGGTAAACCCTCTGAAGGTGGAAGCGCCCCCGGTTGAACCGATCCATGAAGAGAACCTTGCAGCCTACAAGATCAAGCTTAGTTTCACCATGAATATCCTAAAGCTGATCTAGCAAACGCTCAACAACCGCTGGAAAGTGCTTATACTCCAATGAATGGATCCTCTCAGCCAGGTCCTCAGGTCGATCTCCCTCCCTGACCTCACACATGGCCTGGAAAATAATACCCCCATCATCATATTGCTGGTTCACATAATGAATGGTAATGCCCGATTTGGCATCACCACTTGCCACAACCGCTTCGTGCACATGATTCCCGTACATACCCTTACCTCCGTATTTTGGCAGTAGTGCCGGGTGGATGTTTACAATCCTGCCCTCAAAAGCAGCGATTAACCCCGATGGAACCAGCCAGAGGAAGCCTGCCAGAACCACCAGGTCAATTTCTCTCTCCTTTAGTAGGTCCACAATGCTACTTCCTTCATAAAACTGCGCCCTGTTAAAGACAACTGTCTCCACATTAAGCGATTCGGCCCGCTGAATGACCCCTGCATCAGGCTTATTTGTAAGTACAATTTCCACCCTTCCCGAAGGCCTCGTTCGAAAATAGTGAATTAAGTTCTCTGCATTGGTGCCCGAACCCGAAGCTAGTATGGCTATCTTTTTCATTTTCTTTACCTTACAAATCTTAAAAATGTGATTTTTCCAAAATTAATTCGTCTTTTTGCACTAAAATGTTGTCAAAAAAAGACCTTTCTTTTGAAAATAGTCGAATTTTGCATTTCTTTGCACCGTTAAAAATAACCAATAATATTAATTAAAAATTTATAGTCATGTCTGACGTTGCATCAAGAGTAAAAGCAATTATTGTAGACAAATTAGGTGTTGATGAGAATGAGGTAACTCCGGAAGCTAGCTTTACTAACGACCTGGGTGCTGATTCACTTGACACTGTTGAGCTCATCATGGAATTTGAAAAAGAATTCAATATGGGTATTCCTGATGATCAGGCTGAAAGCATTTCCACAGTTGGAGACGCGATCAAATATATTGAAGAGAACGCTGAATAAGCATTAGTTTCTCGTTCTAAAATTTCTTGGTATGAAACGGGTTGTTGTTACTGGTTTAGGGGCCTTTACGCCTCTTGGAAAAAATTTACAGGACTTCTGGGAAGGCCTGGTGAATGGAGTGAGTGGTAGCGACTGGATTACCCATTTCGATACCGAAAAATTCAAGACCAAGTTTGCCTGCGAGGTCAAAGATTATGATCCACTGGATTATTTTGATCGTAAAGAAGCAAGAAAACTTGATCGCTACGCACAGTTTGCAATGATCTCTGCCCATGAAGCGTATTTAGACGCCGGACTGGAAGAAGCAGAGATTGACAAAGACCGCGCCGGAGTAATCTGGTCTGCTGGAATTGGTGGAATTGAGACATTTACAAATGAAATTCAGGGCTTCCTGGAGGGCGATGGCACCCCCAGGTTTAGCCCCTTTTTCATTCCCAAAATGATAGTCGATATTGCGGCTGGTCACATTTCCATGAAATATGGTTACAGGGGACCCAATTACGCTACTGTATCGGCCTGTGCATCTTCCACCAATGCCATTATCGATGCCTTCAATCTTATAAGGCTTGATATGGCAGATCTTTTTATTACAGGAGGTTCGGAAGCCGCAATTTGTCAAGCTGGTGTTGGGGGATTTAACTCCATGCAGGCCATGTCGACCGATAATGACAATTACAAGAGTGCCTCGAGGCCCTTCGATGCCGCGAGAGATGGATTTGTTATGGGTGAAGGCGGAGGAGGATTGATCCTTGAAGAGCTAGAGCATGCTCAAAAACGCGGCGCTAAAATTTATGCCGAGATAATTGGAGGTGGTCTTTCAGCAGATGCCCATCACCTGACGGCTCCTCACCCTGAAGGAGACGGAGCCGTTCTGGTAATGAAAAATGCCCTGAGAGATGCTAAACTCGAGCCCGAAATTGTGGATTACATCAATGTGCATGGCACAGCCACCCCGCTGGGTGATATATCCGAAACAAAGGCTATTAAGCGGGTATTTGGCGAACATGCCTACAATCTGAACATCAGCTCCACCAAGTCTATGACCGGTCACCTCCTGGGTGCTGCCGGAGCCGTAGAGTCCATTGCGGTGATCATGTCCATCGTTGACGGTATTGTCCCCCCCACTATTAACCTGGATAATCTTGATCCTGAAATTGACCCCAAACTCAACCTTACACCCAACAAAGCGCAGAAACGTGATGTGAACGTAGGCATGAGTAACACCTTTGGCTTTGGAGGTCACAATACATCAGCTGTTTACAGAAAATTTAAGGCTTAAAAATTTGAAAGAACGCAGGTTCTATTTTCAACTGCGCAAAATGCTGGGCTTTCCCCCCCGCAATCTTTCTCTTTACAGGCTGGCTTTCCTGCCAAAATCGGCCACGGTTAACATGCCCCGTGCCGAATCGATCCATAATGAGCGGCTTGAATACCTGGGTGACGCAATTCTGGACTCCATTGTGGCCGAATACCTGTTCAAGAGATTCCCTGAAGCAGATGAAGGCTTCCTTACAAAAGTACGTGCCCGGATCGTAAAGCGAAAGCATTTGGACTACCTGGCAACACAAATACAGCTCCCTTCCATGATGAGGATCGGGCTTGTTCCCGGAAATAAGTCCAAACACATATACGGGAATGCCCTGGAAGCTCTTTTGGGAGCCATCTACCTCGACCGCGGATACCGCAAGGCCCGGCGATTCTTTTTAAAAAAGCTCCTGGAAAAACATATAGACCTGAACCTTCTTGTAAACAAAGACCCGGATTATAAAAGCCGCATTATTGAATGGGCCCAGAAAAACAAAATTGAAGTCAGCTTTCAAAGCCTGGAAGAGCACATTTCCGGACAAAAAGGGCCTTCCTTCATTTCAACGATATCTTTGGATGGAGAACAAAAGGGAACAGGCAGGGGAAGTGCAAAAAAAGAAGCTGAACAGCGTGCAGCCAGGGAGGCCATGCTTACCCTTCATGAATCATAGCAAATGCCACTTAAGAAACATAAACTTGAGATAGCAATTGATGAGGACTTTGCGCTGCTGGGAGTTGTTGCCGACCAACCCGACTACAAACTGTGCCTGTTGATAAACAGGGTTTTTGGTTTCGACCTCAGGAAACAGGACGATCTGGTTTTATACAATCGAAAGCTGAAACAGGATCAGGAGTTTTCTCTGTTCGAATATGCCGATGAAGAATCACTGTTAAGCTACAGGGTAATCAAGAACCGGACAGGTGCAGGATTCTTTCTTGATGAACTTAAGAATCTGGACTACCTGATTCATATCCAGGGGGACATTACACAGGATGGCATCGCTTCCTTTTTTCGAAAAACCGCAGCCATACCGGATGTGCGGATGTGTGTTCCTGTAGATTTGAATAAAATTCGAAACAAAGAGCGCCTCCTGCTCTGGTAGTCTTTTTAGAACAACCATCGAAAAAACGGATATATTACAGAATAAACAGGTAGCTCCTGGTAATTCTGATAGCCATCCCTGTACAAATTATCCATGATTCTGCCCTGCTTAATAATCGGGCGGAACATCCGCCTGTAAAAAGGAAAGAGGCCCAGTAAAAGATCAAAAAGCATATCCAGGAGAAACAGCAATCCCGCTATCAGCGCATACACATAGCCTGTGGTCTGAATGTTGAATCCCGGTCCAAAGGAGGAGATCGCACAAAGAGCCCCGATCCAAACTCCTGCCTTGATCATCAGTCCGGGCGTCAGCAAATAACTCACCCTGGATCGCACCTTTGCAATGCTCAGCATCAATGTGGAGATCAATCCTCCTGCTAACAAACCTCCTAAAAACCTCCACACCAGGCTATCGATGGGGAGAAAAATCAGAAAGCCTGCCAGGCTCACGAGCTTTACAAGGGTGGTCAGCCGATGAAAGAAATGGGCCCTGGCACTCCTGGGAATCACAACCCGCCTGACCCGGGTCTTATATTGCACCTGGTGATTCATCACTCCATAGCTTCGGATCTTAGCATCCAGGGTCCGGATCAGTTCAATCCTATAAGCTTTCCCGCCAGCCATGGCATGAGCACTATAACAGCAACGATCCTTGCTGGGTTTCTCCTGCTCCATGCTCACATATCCCAGCAGCTCCTTCCAACCTGTTTTAAACTTTCCCAGGCGGAACCAGGTCTTTCTCCGGGGATAGATATAAGCCAGCAGTACAATCCCGACAACCATGAAAAAAAAGGTGCCGACCAGGCTCGCCGGATCATCGAAAATAGCAATTAAAATAGGTCCAATAACTGCAGCGAGTGCGAAAAGCAGGCCAAATCCATGCATCACATATCTGGCAAGCAAGATGGGATCGTGCACCTCGGGGCGATTGAACATCTCCTCCTCCCGCTCTTTCTTTTCCCTTCTGGCCCTTGCCTGTTGTTGCATCCGCTCCCGCTCTCTTCGATATACCTCCGCAGCCCTGGCATCCGCCTCGGCGGATGATGCATGCGTAGCTAAATTGCCACGATCAAGCAAGTGCTCATATGCAGCATGAATTTCCCTGAATTTCTCCTCGGCTCCGGCAGCCTGATTCAGATCGGGATGGTATTTGAGCGCCATCTTCCGGTAGGCAGATTTGATTTGTCGCTCAGTGGCCCCGGGTGCTATCCCAAGAATTATATACGGTTCTTTTCCAGGCAAAAGGATGCTTTTCCTGCAAGATATCCAATCCTGTTGTTTCCACAAAAAACAAAAGCTGTCCGTCGGGAGGACGGACAGCTTACACTAACCCTAAAACTAAACCAAAATTGCCTGCTATTGCTTCTTAAATATCTATATCTTCAATCCTTTTTAATCTTGTGCAAAGGTTCTGATACAAATCTATGCCCTATTATAGTTAGAATGATTTAAAGGAAGTTAAAGAATGTTAAAACACTCTGAATGAACCAATGATGAAGATTATCTTTGAGCCATGACCCGAACAGTACTGTGGATATTAACAATTTTTCTGAGCATCGCCATGATTGCGCTTATTGCCATACAGGCTTATTGGTTTAAAGACTCCATTGAAGCCAAAAAGCAGCAGCTTGGAATGGTTATGAACCAGTTGCTTGGAGAAATTTCAGCTGAGCTGGAACAAAACCAAACGCTGACCACCATCCTGGAGGAACTCCAGCCTCCCGTGGTCAGCCACCAGAGCACCTCCATATGGAATTACCGTATCGATAGCCGAACTGCAGTGGCAAGTTCAAATGCCGATTCCCTGCTGGAATATGAAAATATTCTCACCGAGGGGGCCTACCTGGAACAGCAACAAGCCATAAAAAATCAAAAGGTTAAAATTATTGACGACTCGGTAATCGTGGTCCTTGGACAGGATGAACTACATGAAGATACCATCCTGGTATCGGCCATGAACCGCAACGAAATCAGGCTGGAACTTACCAGGAGCTGGAAGGAGCAGGAGATGTTTGTGGACAGGATTGTCAGGAAGATGATGATGGAAGGGAACAGCATCGAGGAGCGAATCTCTGAAAAACAAATTGAAAGGATGCTCAGCGCCAAACTCCAGCAAAAAGGGATCAACCTGGCTTATGAATATGCGGTTTACCTGGAAGGGAAAAAACCTATCTATCAGTCAGAATCATTCAATGAATATGAAAGCTGCAGCTACTTCAGAACCACACTGATCCCCGGTGGCCTTTTCAATAAGCCCACACTTATAAGTGTATATTTCCCCCAGGAGAAGAAACATTTAGTAAAATCCATGGGCATCATGGGATGGTCATCCGGACTAATTACCCTCTTTGTTCTAAGCCTGTTTACACTGGCCCTGTATATCATGTTCAAACAGAAAAGGCTATCCGAGATGAAGAACGATTTCGTGAACAACATGACCCATGAGCTGAAAACCCCCATCTCCACCATCTCGCTGGCATCACAGATGCTGAACGATAAAAGCATCCCTGAGGAACAGAAAAACCTGGCCCAAATATCCAGGATCATTCAGACCGAAAGCAAACAGCTGGGCTTCCAGGTAGAACGGGTATTGCAAATGGCCATCTTCGATCATGGTGAACTGAAACTGAAACTGGAGGAGATCAATATGCATGATCTAATTGAAACTGTTGCCCAGAATTTCCTCCTCCAGATCGACAAACGGGGAGGCCAGCTGGAGTTCCTTCCGGAAGCAGAAGACCCCATAATCATTGGAGACCTCATGCACATCACCAATGTGGTTTCCAACCTGATGGAGAATGCCATGAAATATACCAAACAGACCCCGGTAATTGGCATTACCACGAGCAATGAAGCAGGAAATATTGTGGTATCGGTAAGTGATAATGGCATTGGAATCAGCAAGGAGGACCAGAAAAGAATCTTTGATAAGTTTTACCGGGTCCCCACCGGCAACATCCATAATGTCAAAGGCTTTGGCCTTGGCCTCAGTTATGTGAAACTGATTGTTGAACAGCACAACGGCTCGATTAAAATAAAAAGTGAACCGAATAAGGGATCCCGGTTTGATATTCACCTACCTTTGCAGAACGCACAGGATAACAACTCATAATGAACGATATAAAAAACAGAATTTTACTGGCAGAAGATGATGAAAACCTGGGGTCACTACTCCAGGAATACCTGCAAGCCAAAAATTATGAAGCCGACTGGGTAAACAACGGTGAGAAAGCATTCCGCCATTTTGAACAATTCCATTATGACCTCTGCCTGCTTGATGTAATGATGCCGATAAAAGACGGTTTTACCCTCGCTTCTGAGATTCGCATTCTGAACCGGGAGATCCCCATTATCTTCCTTACGGCAAAATCCATGAAAGAGGACGTTCTCGAAGGTTTCTCGCTGGGTGCGGACGACTATCTCACCAAACCCTTTAGCATGGAAGAATTGCTATTTAGAATTGAAGCCATCCTCAGGCGGACCAAAGGGGCCCGTGGCGGTGAAACAAACATTTGGAAGATCGGATCATTTTCCTTCGATGCCAATAAACAAAAACTGCAAAGCACAGGTGCAGAACAGAAATTAACCACAAAGGAAACAGAGCTGCTTAAACTCCTGTGCAATAACATGAACCAGGTACTTGAAAGAAATTTCGCCCTGAAGGCCATCTGGATAGACGATAACTACTTCAACGCCAGGAGCATGGATGTTTATATTACCAAGCTACGTAAGTACCTGAAGTCAGACCCTAACGTACAGATCATCAACGTTCACGGCAAAGGATATAAACTGGTCGTAGATAAGGCTTAAGGCTGTTTAGTCCAGCTTCAAGACTGCAAGGAAGGCCGATTGCGGGACTTCGATGTTCCCAACCTGGCGCATCCTCTTCTTCCCCTTTTTCTGCTTCTCAAGCAATTTTCTCTTTCGGGTAATGTCTCCTCCATAACATTTGGCGGTAACATCCTTACGGACAGCCTTCACTGTTTCACGTGCAATCACCTTGGCCCCTATGGCTGCCTGGATGGCAACTTCGTACTGCTGCCTGGGTATGAGCTCTTTCAGTTTTACACAGATCCTTCTTCCAAAGTCATAGGCATTATCCCGGTGAAGAAGTGTTGAAAGCGCATCCACCATCTCACCGTTCAACAAAATATCAAGCTTGATTAGGTCGGCCTTCCTGTAGCCATTGGGATGGTAATCAAAAGAAGCGTATCCCTTGGAAATACTCTTGAGTTTATCATAAAAGTCAAAAACAATTTCAGCCAGCGGCATATCAAAGGTAAGTTCCACCCTGTTACTTGTAAGATATACCTGGTTTTTAAGTGTTCCCCTCTTATCCAGACAAAGCGTCATGATGGACCCCACATAATCGGCCTGGGATATTACCTGGGCTGTAATAAAGGGTTCCTCAATATGGTCAATGGCCGTTGAAACAGGAAGTCCCGAGGGATTGTGCACCTCCATCAGTTCACCCTTGGTATCGATTACATTGAAGGATACGTTGGGTACCGTTGTGATCACATCCATATTAAATTCCCGGTCGAGCCGCTCCTGGATAATCTCCATGTGAAGAAGTCCCAGGAAACCACATCTGAATCCAAAACCAAGGGCTGCCGACGATTCAGGAATAAAAGTGAGTGAAGCATCATTCAGCTGCAACCTTTCGATGGATGCCCTGAGGTCTTCATAATCGTCTGCGTCTACGGGATAGATCCCGGCAAACACCATGGGCTTCACATCCTTGAATCCTGCAATTCGATTATCACAGGGACGCATCACATGGGTTACTGTATCACCCACCTTCACCTCTTTGGAGGTCTTGATCCCGGATATAATGTAACCCACATCGCCTGATGAGAGCACAGGCCTGGGACTGAGGCCAAGTTTCAAAACCCCAACCTCATCCGCACCGTATTCCTTTCCGGTGGCTACAAATTTTACCAGATCGCCTTTACGGATGGTGCCGTTTAGTATCCGGAAATAGGCAATAATCCCACGGTATGAATTGTAAACAGAATCAAAGATCAGGGCCTGTAGCGGTGCATCCGGATCTCCCTTAGGAGCAGGAATTCTATTAATAATGGCTTCCAGTATCTCGTCCACACCCTGTCCCGTTTTTCCGCTCGCCTCGATAATATCATCACGATCACAGCCAATCAGATCTTCAATCTGATCCTTCACATCATCGGGCATTGCACTTTCCATGTCCATCTTATTCAGCACAGGAATGATCTCCAGGTCATGTTCGATGGCCTGGTACAGGACTGAGATGGTTTGCGCCTGAATCCCCTGGGTAGCATCCACAATGAGCAGGGCTCCTTCGCAGGCAGCAATTGAGCGACTCACCTCGTAGGAAAAATCGACATGCCCGGGAGTATCAATCAGGTTCAGCAAATAATCCTTTCCCTGGTGATTGTGCTCCATCTGGATCGCATGACTCTTAATGGTAATCCCACGCTCCCGTTCCAGCTCCATATCATCCAGCACCTGGTCCTGGAAATCTCTTTCATTTAAGGTGCCGGTTTTCATCAGCAGCCTGTCAGCCAGGGTACTCTTCCCATGGTCGATGTGGGCGATTATACAAAAGTTGCGTATATTATCCATTTAGTTGATTCCTGTTTTTCAGAGCACAAAGATAGCAAATCCAGAGGATTGAACGACGCATGAAATTTTTTTACCTTGCAATCATCCTAACTAAAAAACAGGCTATGAAAAAAGGCATATGGCTTCTCTTCATTCTGGCCAACTTTTATTCTTGCGAAAGAGAGGAAGACTATTCAAACCCGGCAAATCTGGATTTCTTATTGAGCTTTGCATGCGAATCCAGGCCTGTTTCCATCGTGGCCTGTCCGAAAAATGGAGATTTGGTGGTACTGAACAGCGATCCCTCGACCTTTGATTTCAGCATGAAGCTTACCCGTTACAACAAGGACGGAGATTTCAGGGACACTATTGTTGACTTCGAAAACTTTGACCAAGGCAGCTATATACGATATATCCCGGATGACATTGCCGTGGATGAATTCAAAAACCTGTTTGTTTTGGCACGTCCTGTAACCGACACTACCGGGGGAATATGGAATTCTGCCAGCGGTTTCTGCATCCTGGTGTTCAACTTGGAAGAAGGGTTTGTCAGGGAACTTGATTTCTCTGCCATGGACGGGGGAATGGCCCGAAACCTGGCTCATGCAGGAGGTATTCTTTATACTGAATACGGGGCCGGGATCAAAAAAATAAACCTGGCAAACGGGGAAATTTCAGGAACCCCACTGCCTGAGAATACCGGGGATGAGGATTGGTTAAGTAGATATCACTCCGATATGGAAATTGATGCCGGAGGCCTGGTGTATTTCTCAGGACCTTACAGCCCGTCATTTGATTCCACCGGCTGCCGTATACAAACCTTCAACCTTACGACTTTGGTACTGCAAAACCATATTGCAGAAGGTACCAGCGAAGTATTAGCCTCCATGGCAGGTGCACCTGGGCTGGCCATTCATCAGAATGGGGACATCTACCTGGCTAATTTCTACGGATCTGGGGTGGAGGTCTATGATGAAAAGATGGTGTTCTTACTGAAACAAGGACTTGAAGCAATAGGAGAAAGGGATGCCCTTCCCATAGACCTTTCTACTTTTAAAGATCGCATTTACGTGCTTGATTATGCCAATGACCTGGTTCAGGTCTTTACAATATCCAATTAAGCTGCCCTGACGGCACCAGGTTGTGGAAAATGAAAAGAGGCCGCTTCGCTTGATGCGAAACGGCCTCTTTGAGTATATATAGATGTATGATAGACTACATCATGCCGCCCATTCCTGGACCGCCGCCGCCAGGCATTGGTGGCTCAGGCTCGGGGATATCGACGATGGCACACTCGGTGGTGAGGAACATACCGGCAATGGATGCGGCATTTTCCAGAGCAATCCTGGTTACTTTTGTAGGATCAATTACACCGGCTGCGAAAAGGTTCTCATACTTTTCAGTATGCGCATTATAACCGTAATCACCTTTACCGTCCCTGATCTCCTTCACAACTACCGAACCTTCCAGTCCGGCGTTCTCAACGATCTGACGAAGTGGCTCTTCAAGCGCCCTTCTAACAATAGAAATTCCAGTGTTCTCATCTTCGTTCGAACCTTTGAATTTTACCAACTTGTCCAGTGCACGAATAAATGCAACACCGCCTCCGGGAATAATTCCCTCTTCAACTGCTGCGCGCGTGGCACTGAGGGCATCGTCAAACAGGTCTTTTTTGGATTTCATCTCAACCTCGGAAGCTGCACCCACATAAATGACAGCAACACCGCCTGCCAGCTTGGCAAGACGTTCCTGAAGCTTCTCACGGTCATAATCTGAAGTGGTATTCTCGATCTGCTTTTTGATCTGTCCAACCCGGGCCTTGATCATATCCTTATCACCACCTCCGTTTACAACGGTTGTATTTTCCTTGTCGATGGAGATCTTTTCGGCATGTCCCAGCATTTCAAGCTCGGCGCCTTCCAGTTTCAGTCCTTTCTCTTCTGAAATAACGGTACCTCCTGTAAGGATGGCAATATCTTCCAGCATCTCTTTCCTTCTGTCTCCGAAACCGGGAGCCTTTACGGCTGCGATCTTCAGTGAACCACGAAGCTTATTCACAACCAGGGTGGCCAGTGCTTCAGCATCCACATCTTCAGCAATGATCATCAGAGGACGTCCGGTTTGTGCAGTAGCTTCAAGAACAGGAAGAAGATCTTTCATTGTAGAAATCTTCTTGTCGTGAATCAGGATGTAAGGATTTTCAAGTACAGCCTCCATCTTCTCTGTATCAGTTACGAAATAAGGAGAGATGTACCCACGGTCGAACTGCATACCTTCTACCACGTCAACGTAAGTATCGGATGATTTAGATTCTTCAATGGTAATCACACCCTCTTTTTTCACCTTCGACATGGCCTCAGCAATAAGTCCGCCGATGGCAGATTCGTTATTGGCCGAAATTGAAGCTACCTGCTCAATCTTCTTATTGTCATCTCCAACTTCCTGGGTTTGTTCCTGAAGGCTTTTTACAACCTCTAAAACAGCCTTATCGATACCCCTTTTCAGGTCCATCGGGTTGGCACCGGCAGTAACGTTTTTCAGTCCGGCCTGAACGATGGCCTGGGCCAGTACCGTGGCAGTGGTGGTACCATCTCCGGCATCATCATTGGTTTTGGAAGCAACTTCCTTTACCATTTGTGCTCCTACATTCTCAAAGGGATCTGCAAGATCCACTTCTTTTGCAACAGTTACTCCATCCTTGGTCACCTGAGGTGCTCCAAATTTCTTTTCAATAATCACATTGCGACCCTTGGGCCCCAGTGTTACCTTGACAGCGTTAGCCAGCTGATCGATACCGCTTTTCAGCAGATCACGGGCTTCCATGTCAAATTTGATCTCTTTAGCCATTTTCTATACTTTTTTTTTGGTTACTTACTTTGTTATGAATAAAACATCGCTCTGCGAAATAAGCAGAAAGTCTTCACTATCGATGGTTAATTCCTGGCCGGCAAATTTTCCATAAAGAACATGGTCGCCCACTTTTATCTCCATGGGTTCATCAGCCTTGGCTGATCCTACCATTACCACTTTCCCATGCTGGGGTTTCTCTTTCGCTGTTTCAGGAATGATGATACCACTAGCGGTTTTCTCTTCAGCCACTGAGGGCTTAACGAGGACCTTGCCTGCAAGGATTTTACCTTTAAGTTCTGCCATTGTTTGATTATTTATAAGTTCGACATTATCAAAATCACAATCTTCTTATCACATTTTGTGCCAAAGGGTATAAACAAAAAAAAAGTGTCAGTAATATGACATACTGACACTTTTTAAAACTTTTTGTCTGCTTTTACTCTTCTTCGGCTGGCTCTGTTCCGAACGACTCCGGAAGATCGATGGTTTGTGATGGCTGATCCATGATGCTTTCATCAAACTGACCCTGAAGACGCGAACTGGCATCCTCATTTACCTTTGGAAGGGTGATTCCGGCCAAAAGGCTCAGAACTATAAGTGCAGCACCCAGGCCCCAGGTGGCTTTCTCAAGGAAGTCGGCGGTTTTCCGCACACCCATGTACTGGTTAGACGATGAAAAATTCGATGCAAGACCACCGCCTTTTGAGTTCTGAACCAGTACGATCAATATGGTGAAAACACAGGTGACTACAATCAATACTGTGAATACTACAAACATTTTATTCGCTCTTTATGAATGGTTTATATTGCCTATTTTCTCAATTTGCGCAGCAAAGTAAGCACTTTTTTCCGGATATTTCAAACTTAATTTCTCGTATGCATAAATGGCTTTCGCGTATAGTCCCTGCTTTACATAGATCTTTGCTAATGTGTCGGTGATGAAACCATCATGCTCACGAATCGAGTCCAGTGACACATCTTTTCTACTCGCCGTTGACTGGTCGGCCCGAATGGGGCCCGGATCTTCTTTAAGAAAGTTCAGTATCAGCCGACTACCCTCCCGGGTATCCTCCTCCCGGGTATCCTCCTCCCCTGCATCAGTCTCCGGATCCGGGTCTTCCTGAACCCTGGACTCGACCGATTCGCTGGCAGGGATTTCCTTCTCAAAGTTCTCAGGCTCTTCCATTTCAACCTCATCCCTGGCCAATGATTCAATCAGTGTGGCCGAAGTGATCTCAGTTTCCTCAGAATCCTCACCCTCATCTTCATCAAGCTCAAGCAGATCATTTTCCCTTTGCCCGTCTCCCATATAAGGTGCATGTTGCTCGATAATCACATCTGCTTCGGGGTGGGGCTCATCGGAAAAAATAATCCCCTCGGGCTCCTCCTCAATAGGCTCCTCCTCCACAAAGGCAGGTCTGCTCACATCGGTCACCATACGGAAAAGCTTTTGGCGATCAGCAGCAAAAACTGCTGCCACCTTTAGCTCCTTTTCTTTTTCATACCCCAGCGATTCCCGAATCCTGACCTTCAGCATATGGGCCAGGTTAAACATGGGATAGTTCCTGCACAAATCATTCACCCTCTCCAGGTCGGCCGGAGCGTAATGATCAGTTTCGATTAGATGCTTGAAATCGGATGCGTCCATAATTTCTTGGCTTACCAGGAGACAAATGCCCTGTTAAATATATCCTCAATCAGATTCTCCACGATCAGCTCAATCAGCTCATCTTCCACCGAACTCAGGTCCTGGGAGGCATCATAATCCTCGTACCGTGAAAAACTGGTATCATAATCCAGGTCGGGCTCAATATAATTGGTATAGACCACCCGTACCGTGATGGTAAGCCTGTTCCTTGCCGCAGTCTCCTCTCCGGTAATGGCCGTAGGCCTGGTTTCATACCTGGTGATCTCTCCTGAAAACTCAACATCACCTCCATCACTTGACATATCCAGACTGGTATTGGACTGAATCTTATCCATCAGGGCGTTGGTGAATAACTGGCTCAATTGGGCCTGCACAACAGCGGCCCGGTTCGGAAAATAGCGAACGGTGTAGCTGGTAACCTCTGGTGAGATGTTCACTCCACTAAAGGAGTAAGTAACCTTGCAGGAAGGAATCACCAGGACCAGGACCAGCATGAAGATGATGGTACCTGATCTTTGTATATTTCTGCTAAAGCTATTCAATGTTGTATTCTTTAATTTTCCTGTAAAGTGTCCTCTCTGAAATCCCAAGATCCAGGGCGGCATATTTCCTTTTCCCATTGTGTTTATCAAGCGCCTTCCGTATCAGTTCTTTTTCCTTTTCCTCCAGGGAAAGAGACTCTTCAACAATCTCCTCGGTATCCATAATTTGCTCCTCATCCCTTGCTGCCCTCGTCGAAGGCTTCGTCGAGATCAGGTGATCGCGATGAAGCGGCAGATCATCACCCGTGTTATAAAGCTTCTTGATAATCCCCTCATGTTCCTTCTCGAAGTCGCTTCCAGTCGATCCGGATTCCATAATCTGAGCTACCAGCTTCTTCAAATCGGTCATGTCGTTCTTCATATCAAACAAGACCTTGTATAATATCTCCCTCTCCGAGTTGAACGAATCCTCACTGATTCCTTCCTTACGTATCAGGGCAGGAAGCCGACTTTTCTGGAAGTCGGGCAGATAGTTCATCAGGGCCGCAGACGAAATCTCACGCTCCTGTTCAATAATGGAAAGCTGTTCCGTCACATTTTTAAGCTGTCGCACATTTCCAGGCCATCCATAGTTGAGCAACATCTGCCTGGCCTCCTCCTCCAGCCTGATGGAAGGCATTCTGTATTTCTCAGAAAAATCAGACGCAAACTTCCTGAATAGCAGGAGAATATCATTCCCCCGTTCTCTCAGGGAAGGAACCTGGATAGGTACGGTATTGAGCCTGTAGAAGAGATCTTCCCTGAATTTCCCATTTCTTACTGCCTGGGTAATGTCCAGGTTTGTGGCCGCCACCACCCGCACATCCGTTTTAAGCACCTTCGATGAGCCCACACGCATAAACTCTCCCGTTTCGAGCACCCTTAGCAGTCGCACCTGGGTAGAAAGCGGAAGATCTGCCACCTCATCCAGGAAAATTGTTCCGCCGTCTACCACTTCAAAATAACCTTTCCGGGTATCTGATGCTCCTGTAAACGCTCCCTTTTCATGGCCAAAAAGCTCAGAATCAATGGTCCCGTCCGGAATAGCTCCACAGTTTACGGCTATGTACTGACCGTGTTTTCGTGTGCCCAGGGCATGTATGATCTTGGGGAAATTCTCCTTTCCTGTTCCGCTCTCACCCGAGATCAGAACACTCAGATCGGTGGGAGCCACCTGACGTGCAATGTCAATGGCCCTGTCCAATCCACTATAGGTCCCAATTATACCAAACCGTTGTTTTATCTGCTGAAGTTCCATGTAGCTTTATGACAAAATAACCTGTAAACATGACAAAATTACAATTTATACCGAATTCAAAAAGTTTTATTCCGATCCTTTGCCTATTTTTGAAATAAAAAGTGAATCAATTCCTGGGAATAATACCCGCGCGTTATGCTTCCACTCGATTTCCCGGCAAACCTCTTGCCATGCTGGGGAATAAACCGATGATTCAATGGGTCTATGAGAGAGCATCAGCTGTTCTGCCTCTGCTTGTAGTGGCTACTGATGATCTCCGGATTAAAAATGCAGTAGAAGATTTCGGAGGTAAGGCCGTGATCACATCAGGCACTCATCAAACGGGAACCGAAAGGTGTGCTGAAGCACTTGATCTATTCAATCAAAGCGCTTCGGAGAAAATTACCCACGTAATAAACATCCAGGGCGATGAACCCCTTTTGAAAAAGGAACATCTCAGAGTACTGAGCGACTGCTTCAAAGAACCGCAGACCCGGATTGCCACCCTCATCCAGCCCCTGCAACGGAAAGAGGGACTGGCCGACCAAAACCTTGTCAAGGTGGTGGTAAACAAAAAATTTCACGCCCTCTACTTTTCCCGTTCACCCATTCCTTTTATCAGAGATAATCCAGCAGGGGCGGTCACACATCCCTTCTATACCCACATTGGCCTATATGCCTTCCAGGCAGATACCCTGACCGAACTGGTTCAACTCCCGGCTTCAAAGCTCGAATTAGCCGAATCCCTGGAACAACTCCGCTGGCTGGAGAATGGACATACAATCCAATGTGCGCTTACTGATCAGCCGGCCATGGGTGTGGACACCCCCGAAGATCTTGAAGCAATCAGCAAGCTGTTCTGATTATTCGTGATGTAAGACGTCGGCCGGGTTGCTCACTGCCGCCCTGTAAGCCAATGTGGATACTGCAGCAACCGAAATCAGGATGGCCCCCAGTGCTGCAAGCAGATAAATCCAGGGTTTAAACCCAATATTATAGGGGAAGTTACTCAACCAGTCCTGCATAAATAAATAGGCCAGGACCCAGGCGAGAATCACGGAAATACTTACCAGCAGGACCATTTCACGGGAAACAAATAGTACCACCTGGAGAATACCAGCCCCCATGGCTTTCCTGATCCCGATTTCACGGATTCTGCGCTGGGTGTTGTAAAGGGTGAGACCAAACAAGCCCAGGCAGGCTATAAATGCGGCAAGGATTGAGAACAACAATGCTAATTTTCCGGTACGCCGCTCTTCCTTATAATAATTATCCAGCTCCTCGTCCAGGAAAAAGTATTGAAAGGGCGCCTCCCCAGTCATCGAGAGCCAGGTCTTTTTAATCTTGTTTAAAGTAATAGGTATCCCCTTCCCGGCAACACCCAGCCTGATGGTAATATAGCCAGCCCAATCATACTGATCAGGCTTGAAACGCATCATATAGGGACCGATGGGATCGTAGAGTGAGCTGTGATGAAAATCCTCAACAACACCAATGATTCTGAGCCTGTTGGTATCACCATTAAAGCTTGTCTCCAGGATCACCGCACCCAGCGGATCCTCGATGCCATACTCCTCGCAAGCTGTCACATTCACCAGAATAGCTGCAGTATCACCAGGCTTTTCATATTCAAAAAAACGACTCTCTTCGCCCACAAGTTTAAAGTCATAGGTCCTCATAAAGTTTCGGTCCACATAATTGGTGGCAAACATGAAATTCTTAGAAGCTTCCCTTCCTTCAATCTGGTATGTTTCTGTACTGTTATCAAATCCGAGATAAGTTGTAGAGTTTGTTGCTCCGGCTACTCCGGGAATCTTCTCAATTTCGCGGCAGAAGGCCTGAATGCTTTTATCCAGTGGATAGACGCGCTTTAGCACAAGCAGCTGGTTCTTCTCGTAACCCAGATCTTTATTAAGCATATAACTGAGCTGATTGGCCACGATCAGCGTTCCGACAATAATGGCTACTGAGATTGTAAACTGAATGACAACCATGAGGTTTTTGAAATAAACAGCACCGCGTCCACCCAGGAACGCTCCTTTAAAACCTTCCACCGGCGAGAATCGGGATATGTACAATGCGGGATATATCCCGCTAAGAAATCCTACAAGAATAGCAAGTAATAGGAATAGTGGCAGCAGCATAAAACTCCTGGACGAATCCATCCTCAGGTTAAGCTCCATTATCCTATTGAACCAGGGAAGGGTAATTTCCACAATAATCAGGGCGAAAAGCAGGGCGAAAAGGCTGAGTAAAACGGATTCCACCAGAAACTGGGAGATAATCAGGCGCCTGTCAGATCCGGCCACCTTACGAAGTCCGATCTCCCTTGCCCGGGAGGCTGATTGCGCATTGGAGAGATTGGTGAAATTTATTGAAGCAATGAGCAGGATGAAAAAGGCCACAAGTGCAAAAATGCGGATATAGAGTCCATCATTTACAGGGCGAAAGCAAATTTCCAGTCCCACCTCAATATCAGGCTGAAGATGAATGTCCTTGAGCGGCTGTAAATAAACACCATAGCGATTGCCTCCCTCTTTCCACTCTTCCGGCCCAACACCAAGAATCGCCTGCAATTCTCCTTCGATATGCCTGAGCATCACCTCATCCATCTTTTCCTGCACCACATCCGGGTCTGCTCCCATTCTTAAAAGCACATAGGAGAATATAGAATTTTGAAACCAGGTCTCCGTCCTGGAATACTCCAGGGTACTCATTGAAGCAATAAAATCGGCGAAAAAATGGGAATTCTCTGGGAGAGGTTCAATTACCCCGGTTACTACATAGTAATTACTGTCCCTATTCACGCTTAGCGGGAGCCCCAGGGGATCCTGATCCCCGAAATACTCCCTGGCTTTTTCCCTGGTAATCACCACAGACTTAGGCCTTGTCAGCGCCGTAGCTGGGTCTCCCCGAAGGAAGTTAATCGTGAAAATATCAAAGATGGATGAATCAGCAAAAAGAAAATGGTCTTCGATCCGTTTCTCTCCATCATACCAGATCAATTGCTGATTGTACACATCGAAACGCACAAACTTCTCGATTTCCGGAATTTCTTCAGTGAAGGTGGGCGCCATCGTCATGGAGGTCCACGCCCCCCTGAAACTCTGGTCCCCTATCCCTCCGTCTATATATAGCCTGTGGATCTCATTTGCATGTTCATGAAAACGATCAAAACTCTTTTCCTTAATTATAAAAAGAAGTATAAGGATGGAACTGGCAAGCCCAATAGCGAGCCCGAGCATATTTATGAGTGTAAATATCTTGTTCTTACTGATGTTTCGAAGGGCAACAGTAAAATAGTTTCGCCACATTATAAAAGCTTTGGAATCAATTGAAACAGTTTTCGTGCCACATTGTTTAAATTCCTACAATTAAAACATTTAGGGGAAACAGCCATGTTTATGATCCCGTAAAGATGTCCGGAAATGTAATGGCAGTGCACGAAATGGGACACTCCAGTCTATAAATCGAGAACTACCCTGAAGGTATAGAGTGAAAACTCACCCTGCAAGTCCTTAAAGGTATATTCCAGCTTATTCCCTGTAGTCTTTGCCATCTCAATGAACCCGAGTCCGGCACCCCCTTTGGGGGTAAATTCACCATTAGTCATGGTCGACTTATAAAGATCCTTCAACTCCTCCCGGTTCTGCTTATTCACATTGTCAATCCTGGAGCGAAGGGAATCCACATCCTTTTTGCGAACAGGATTGCTTGTAATGAGCTCTAAGGACCGGGTGTCTCGATTAATATAGCATGTAGGACACAATTCATCTGCATAATCATTCCTGCAATCGAATTGATCACTATACTTCGTAATGTTCTCCAGGGCCTCAATCATCACCGAGATCATCTTCTTGTAGGCCTTGAAGGAGATCTCATGCTCCTGTGATGCAAGCTTAAACTCCGACAGCAACATATCAATGGTGCTGAAAGAGAGCGGACCCTGGTAAGACAAGATTGACTTTCTTAACATGGCAAATCACCTTAGGTAACGACAATTTAAGAAAAACTAGTTTACGATTCTTCCAGGTTATCCACATAACCTGAATCGACCTTAAGCTTACTCCAAAAACTCGCTTCGACAGCCAGCTGGTCGCAACGCTCATTCTCAGGAATATTGGCGTGTCCCTTTACCCATATGAATGAGACCTTGTGCCTTCTGTATACTTCCAGGAACTCTCTCCAGAGATCTGGATTCTTTTTGCTCTTAAACCCCTTTGTCTCCCAATTAAAAACCCACCTCTTGTTTACAGAATCTGATACATATTTCGAATCTGTATAAATCTTCACAGGAAGGTCATTCCGTTTCAATGCCTGTAGTCCCCGGATCACAGCCAGGAGTTCCATCCGGTTGTTGGTGGTAAGTTCAAACCCTTCTGACAGCTCCTTCCGGTGTTTGCCAGACAGCATCACCACACCATAACCTCCGGGCCCCGGATTTCCCCTGGCAGCTCCGTCTGTATAAATGACTATTTCACCTAACGACATGGTTGCATCATTGAACCAGGGTCATTTCTTCAACGAGATGACCGGCTCCTCCAAGTTTATCAATTATAAAGAGGACATACCGGATGTCCACGTTAATACATTTCTGAAGCTCTGGTTCAAAAGCAATATCTCCACTCATGGCTTCCCAGTTTCCGTCAAAGGCAATACCTATCAATTCGCCTTCTCCATTAATAACAGGGCTTCCTGAGTTCCCTCCTGTAATATCATTGTTCGTTGTAAAGCAAATATTCAGGGTACCATCAACGCCATACTTTCCGAAATCCTTTTTCTCAAAGAGCTCTTTGAGCTTTGCAGGAACAACAAACTCATAGGAATCGGGATTCTCTTTCTGCATGATCCCTTCCATGGTGGTGAAATGTTTATATAATACAGCATCCCTTGGAACATAATCGCCTACCGAACCATAGGTCAGCCTCATGGTTGAGTTCGCATTCGAATAAAAGTCCTTTGTTGAATCCATCTCCATCAGGCCCTTCATAAAGAGCCTGCTTCCCTGCATGGCATTCATATAATGTTCAATCCGTTCTCCCCTGACTTCCATATAAATCCTCGATGCCAGGTTAGCTAGGTAAGCAGGATCTTTCCTTAGAACTTTCAAAGAAGGATTGTCAAGAAATGCAGAGAATTTTTCCTGGTCAACCACGAAAGATTTTTTAAAATAATTGTCTACATATTTGTCTGCATCTCCCTTGTATTTCCCCTTCACTTCTTTGATATTGTCAGGAAGATACTGATCATCCAGTTCTTCAATCAGAAGTTCGATCATCGCCTTCATCACCTTCTTATCAGTGGGCGGATTGTAATCCTTATAGAAATCTTTGGCATTGGTGCGGATCTCCTCAATAGTTGCCTCAAGCTCCTCCGGCTCATCCTCCCCGTTTGCCAGGGCCCGCTCCAGGGCTTCAAGATGCCTTGAAAAATAGACCGACTCCATACCTCCGCCCCTGAGAACCGTTTCCATCAGGAACTGTTCGGCATTGGTAAGTTCTTTACGTGCCTCGACGGCTGTTCGGATATCATTTAGCGCTTCACCATAGAGTTCTTTCCGGGCTTCATCCTGGTTCACCCACTCGGTAAATTCCGCCTCAAGTGCCTGCTTCTTTTCCAGCACATTCAGGTTCCTCAAACCCTCGCTCTGACCAATAGAGTATTTCCAATAATTCGAGGAACGGGCAAATTTGGAAGCATACTGAAGTCTCACTTTGGGATCTGCCAGCATATCCTCCATCTGAAGATCCTGCTTTATTCCCCTGATCCGGATTCTGTTGGGGTGCGTAATCTGCAAAAGCTCATCAATTTCCCATGAAGTAAGATATCGATCAGTACTTCCGGGGAAACCCATGACCATTGCAAAGTCATCCTTTTCATACCCTTTCAGTGAAACAGGCAGAAAGTGTTTTGATTTCAGCGGAATATTATCTGGACTGTAATCTGCGGGTTTCCCATCGGGACCTGTATAAACCCTGAACATGGAGAAATCTCCTGTATGCCTTGGCCATTCCCAGTTGTCGGTGTCACCACCAAACTTGCCAATAGACTCGGGCGGGGCTCCAACCAGTCTTACATCTCTGTAGGTTTCCATTACAAAAAGAAAATAGCGATTGCCATTGTACATGCTCCTCACATATGCCTCGTACTCTGTGTCCTTGCTGGCCTCCGAAGCAATTTCCCCGGCCAGTGAACGGATCCTTGCATTGCGGGTCTGGAGATCCATCTCTTCATTGAGCTCGGGAAGGACCTGGTCTGTAACCTCTTCCATCCGCACCAGGAAAGTAATCGTTTTTCCTTCGTTGGGCAGTTCCTCATCCCTGCTCATCGCCCAGAACCCGTTCTTAAGGTAATCCTTTTCAACAGTGCTGTGATACTGGATTTCACCATAACCACAATGATGATTGGTGAGCAACAATCCGTCGGGAGAAACAAGTTCAGCTGTACATGAGCCCCTGTCGAGCGCCCCCACTGCATCTTTCAGGCTTGCATGATTGATGCTGTATATCTGGTCTGCAGTCAGCTGCAAGCCCATTTCAGTCATCGTCTCCATGTTCATCTTCTCAAGGAGGCTTAGGAGCCACATTCCTTCGTCAGCCTTCACCTTTGCCTGAAACATGGTCAGAACAGCAAAGAGGGCCATTACAATCTTTCTCATTTTATTGATTTATAATCCGTAAATACTTCAGAATTTGCAAATTGCAAATATGGCAAAATCTTTTCTGAAATTCCCTGATTATGTTTAAGAAAAGGCAATGCACATCTGATCGTCCAGGAGCTTGAAAGAGCGACGATGGTACTCGGTGGGACCATATTCATGGATGGCTTTCCGGTGTTCCTTTGTAGGATATCCCTTGTTTCTGTCCCAGGCATACATGGGATATTTAAGATGCAGGGATTCCATGTATTCGTCGCGGTAAGTCTTTGCCAGGATGGATGCAGCAGCAATGGATGCGTAAATCCCGTCTCCTTTTATAATACAGGTATGGGGTATCGCCCGGAAAGGCTTAAAGCGGTTTCCGTCTACTAAAAGAGATTCGGGTTCAATACTTAGTTTCTCTGCAGCCCTGTGCATGGCAAGGATGGAGGCATTCAAAATATTCATCTGGTCGATCTCCTGCTCATCCACCACACCAACACCAAAGGAAATCGCTTCCCGCTCCACCACTTCTCTCAGACTGTCTCTGATTCGGGCATTCAGCTTTTTGCTGTCATTCAGCAGGGAATTTGCAAAATCGGATGGGAGGATCACCGCCGCTGCATAAACAGGTCCGGCCAGGCAACCCCTTCCGGCTTCGTCGCAACCAGCCTCGATTACACCGACTGTATGCTTAGGTTTAAGCATTCCTCTCCATCACTGTCTCCATGGAACCCCAGAGCTTACAAGCTGTTTCATCCCAGCTAAACAGCTCCCTTCGCTTCTTCCCTTTTTCAATCAGCTCCTCACGTAACCCTTTCTTCCGTACGATCCTGATCATGGCATCGCGAATGCTGCCTGGACTATCCGGACTTGCATAAAGAGCCGCGTCACCAGCAATTTCGGGAAGGCTTGTAACTTTCGAGGCAATTAACGGGACATTACACTTCATTGCCTCCAGCATGGGAATTCCGAAGCCTTCAAAATAAGGAACGAAGGTCATGGCCCAGGCTGCCCCGATCACCTTGTTCAACTGCTCGGGTGATAAGCGGCCGGTGAAGACCACGTCATGCTTGTTAGCCATCTTCGCCAGTTGCTCCTCCATGGACCTGGTCAGAAAGAACTTCTCACCCACCAGAACCAGTTTGTAATTAGCCCTGTTCTCATCCTTAAAAAGCTGGAAAGCTTTCAAAAGGTTGGTGATATTCTTGCGGGGATGCAAACTGCCAACGAAAACAAAATAGGGGCAGCCCTGCGTATAGTCATTTCGAACCTCGATCGCCTCCTCGGCTGTAATAGGACTAAAGTGATCATTGGCGCCGTTGTAAGCAAGATCCACCAGGTCCTCGTCAATATCATACTGGTTAATAATATCCCTTCTTGAATACTCCGACACTGTCACAATCCTGGATGCTTTGCGGGCAAACCTTGGAAAAAAATAGCGATAGTACTTTCCAGCCAGAAAAGGCAGATCTGCCGGCCGATGCTCGAAATTCAGATCGTGAATAACCTGAACAGAAGGTGTTTTTGAGTGAAGTGGGAGGAAGCCATCGGTACTGAGAAAAAGGTCAGGTTTGACTCGCTTCAGAAATCCAGCCACCCTCCACTCAAACCATATATACCAGAGCAAAGGGTGTCGGGTAGGAGGAAACAATATAACCGGAGTCACATTAGTTCCAAACACAACTTCCTGACTGTATTTGCGGTCAAAAAGGAAATAAAAATGTATATCGGGATGGGAAAGGCTAATCCTTTTAAGTGTTTCATAAGTATACCACCCTATCCCGTCCAGCTTTCCAGGCATTAACAGCCTGGTATTCACCACAATTGTCCGCTTTACTACTTCCTTGTTCAAGATTCCCGTTTATCTGGGACGAACTTATTACATTTGTATTGAATTAAAAAATCTTTTTGACCTGGTTTGAAAAAGCGTTTCATCACCAACCTGGCCCTGCTGATCCTGCTGAACCTGCTGATCAAGCCCTTCTGGTTTTTCGGGATTGAAGTGGGTGTGCAAAACAGGGTGGGTGAAGAAATGTATGGATTCTACTTCTCCCTTTTTAATTTCGCCTTCATCCTGAATATCCTGCTTGACCTGGGCATCAATAATTTCAACAACCGGGCAATTTCTCGTGAAGCAGCTCATCTTAAAGATTACCTGGCCGCAATAATCCCCCTGAAACTGGCATTATCATTGGTCTATGCAGGCCTTGTATTTGTGACCGGGAAGATAATTGGCTACTCCCCCGAACAGTTCAAAATGCTGTGGATCCTGGTCGCCAATCAGTTCCTGGCTTCATTCATTCTCTACATGAGAAGCAACATCAGCGGGCTTCAGTATTTCCGGACCGACAGCTTGCTTTCGGTTCTGGATCGAAGCCTGATGATTTTATTCACAGGGCTGCTTCTCTGGGGAAATATAACCAAAGAAGCATTTAAGATAGAGTGGTTTGTATATGCCCAGAGCCTCTCCTACCTCATCACCCTTGTCACAGTCACCTCCATCGTACGTTATCGTTCCGGTTCATTTATCCACAGGGTCAATATTAAACGCTCCTTGGAGATTCTTCGAAAGAGCTACCCTTTTGCCCTGCTGATCCTGCTCATGTCGCTCTTCAACCGGGTGGACTCGGTAATGCTGGAACGCCTTCTGGAAAACGGTAAAGAAGAAGCGGGTATCTACGCCCAATCCTTTCGTATTTATGATGCAGCCTCCCAGTTCTCCCTGCTGTTTGCAGCTCTTCTGCTTCCCATGTTCTCGAAAATGATCAAACTTGGAGAAGATGTAAATGACCTTGTACGCATCGCCCTTCCTCTTTTAATGGTGGCGGGAATATCCCTGGCCATCAGCTGCAATTTCTATCGAACCCATATCCTGGACCTGATGTATGTGAGCCCGGTCCAGCATAGCTATACCATTTTTGGGATCCTGATGGTGGGCTTCCTCTTTGTCTCCACCTCTTATATATACGGCACACTGCTTACGGCCAACAATAATCTCATGCATCTGAATATTCTAGCAGGCATTACTGTGGTACTCAATGTGACCCTGAACCTGATCCTGATTCCCCGCTACCAGTCGGTAGGTGCCGCCATATCCAGTCTAAGTTCCCAGGGCTTTTACGCCATAGCACAACTTTTGCTCACCTGGAAAATAATGAAGATCTCCATGAATAAAGATATTATAATCAAACTGGCAGCTTTCCTTACCCTGAATATCCTTGCTGCTTACCTCACCCTGTTCATTCCTGGCTGGGTACCAGGTTTCCTCATCCTGCTTAGCTCCTGCCTTGCAAGTGCCTTGCTGCTCAAGCTGATTCGTCCGGCCGAACTTCTGTCCATCGTCAAAGAAAACCAGTAACTGAGAACTCATTCCCCCACTAACCTTACTAACTATTTTCTTACCCATTTACCATTTACCCATTTACCATTTACCCATTTACCATTTACCCATTTACCCATTTACCCATTTACCCATTTACCCTTTTACCCATTTACCCTTTTACCCTTTTACCCTTTTACTATTTGCTAATTACTATTTACTAATTACTATTTCCCATTTACTATTTACTATTTACTATTTACCTTTTACATACTCTTTCACACCCTTTTATTAATTCTATCTATTTTTATTAGAAGCTTTTACATATATCTTTATAGTCTTTTTTACTCTGCTATATTTTTTCTAATTAGATAATATGTTAGGAAGTTGTTAATTGTTACAGCAGGCAGAAGGGCGACAGAGAGTGTACAATGCCTATTTTTAGTCAAACAAATACAGACTTCGCCAGGTGGAGAATAAAAAAGATGAGAAACTCAGAAGGACTTTCCAGACCTCTCTGCTCTTTAACAGAAGAGAAAAGGATGCCATTAACCTCTATTGTGAGAAATACAAAATCAGGAATAAGTCAAAATTCATGCGTGAGGCGATTATGACTGAAATCCTTAAAAAATTTGACGAGGACTACCCTACTCTTTTTGAGTTTGAAAAGCCCAACCTGTTCTACACCAAATAAACCATTATGGGAGAGCTTTCGAGCTTGCTAACGGATAATAGCCTGCTTCAATCATTCTTTGAGAATTCCACAGCAGCCATACTGGTTGTTGGAAAGAACACAACTATTTTATTGATCAACCGTGAAACTGAAAAACTCACGGGCTATTCTAAACAGGAGTTACAAGAAAAACGTAAATGGATCGATCTGGTTCCTGTCGGAGATCGTGACAAGGTGAGGAATCATCTGCGGGGGCTGAAGGCCAATGAAAAAGGCAGTTCTGAAAAACTTGAATGCAACTTTGTGGACAGGCACGGACTCCTCAAAACAGTCTCCCTATCGGGCTACTATCACCCCGAAAGTGGACTTACGATCCTGAACCTGATAAACATTACTGAGCAGAAGGAGAATGTATCGCTGCTGGAAAATGCCAGGGCTAAGGCTGAAGCTTCTGATAAGTTGAAGACTGCTTTTCTGGGCAATCTTTCTCATGAGATCAGAACCCCCATGAATGCAATTATGGGTTTTGCCTCCTTACTACAGATGGAGGGCCTGACTGAGGAAAAAAGAGGCCTCTATCTTACACAGATAGTAAATGGCAGTTCCGATCTGCTCCAACTTGTAGACAAAACCATTGTCATTTCAAGGATTGACCTGGGTCAGCTAAAGATCAACAGCCGGCAGTTTTTCATTAACAAAAGATTGAAGGAGCTACAGAACAAATATAAAAAGGCCCTCCTTCATTCTGGAAAAGAAGATATTGAACTCTCTCTCGAACTGGGTCGAAAGGACGATGATTTTGTGATCCAGGCCGACCAAATGCGAGTCATGGATGTGCTCAACAACCTCCTTGAAAATGCTGTAAAATTTACAGGCTGCGGTAAGATAACCCTTGGCTACACCTACCTGGATGAGGATATTGATAACACGAGTGATTCCTTGCTATTTTATGTGAAAGACACAGGGCCAGGCATCTCCAAAGAGAACACAGAAATAGTCTTTGACCGCTTTGTGAAACTGGTGGATAAAAACGAGACGGTTCTGAAGGGAGCCGGACTGGGACTTGCTATTTCTCATGACATTGTAAAGCTGATGGGTGGAGATATCTGGTTAGAATCAGTTGAAGGGGAAGGTTGCAAATTCTTTTTCACCCTGCCCCTTAACTTCTCCAAAAAACAAAGGAGTGGTTTTCCAAAACTATCATCGGATCCAGTTGATATCAACTGGTCCTCATGCTCTATACTTATTGCCGAAGATATGGAGTCAAATTACATATACCTCAAAGAGTTATTATTACCCACTGAGATAAAAATCCTGAGGGCCAGGGACGGTTTGGAAGCGGTTGAAATTTTTGAGTCCAATCCTGATATCGATGTTGTGTTAATGGATATCCTGATGCCAATGCTGGATGGCTATGAAGCCACCAAAAGGATCAGGGAGATCAGAGAGGATGTTCCCGTGGTTGCACAAACCGCATTCTCCTTCGAGGGTGAAATGCAAAACGGACTATACGCCGGTTGCTTTTCCGACTACATTATGAAGCCATTTACGAGGGATTTGTTGATCGCAAATATAAAAAAGTATCTAAGGGCTAAATAAGCTGCATTGAATACACAATAGCCTCCAGTTGCTTAAGTTTAATTCGCTTTTTCTGGTTTGGATGATAGAGGTATCCATCAACAGTAACAATTCTTTTCCTATCTGCATCATAAACCGAATGGCTTATGAAGGGCCCCCCCATAAAGCCATTTTCCAGTTCCCATAAGCCTCTGAGCTCTACCACATCTCTGCCATCCTTTTTGAGATCGAATGCGATGGGACGGTATATCTTTGAGAGTTGCATATATGAATCCTCACGTGGGCCCTCAATAAAGGTCTTTGTAATCTCGTCCCTTTTTGCTGCAAGGGCCTCAATATTGAGATCCTCCGGTCCATTAGCAGGATAATCAAAAACCTGGATCACCTGGGAAAGGTCTGGCGATTCAATACTCACCGAAGTATATTCATCTTTGCTGAAATCCATGTTGTAGCCCCTGGGAATGGCCAGGGATACCCGGTGATGCGCCATAATCTCCTTCTGAATGGCAGGATCCTTAGCATCCTGATAGTTTTTCATGAGCCTGTTCCGGTCATACTGGACGAGGAAGCTCTGTATCTGCTCGCCATTCTCCTCAAGTAAGTCATGAAGAGCGCCGCTTGTGGGAGCCTCCAGTTGTACTATAATCTGGGGCCTGGCCCATACATTCTCCCTGTATCTTACACGGGGTTCCAGACCGTCACTAATAGTGGAAATTACGATGGTACGGTGAAACTTGTAAAAATTATCAAACGTCGCAGCCGTAATCTGAATTACATCAAAGAGAGGTTCCGACTGGGGAAGACCGGGAATTTCCTCTTTCAGGATATCCTGAAGCATCTCCCCGGCACTATTATCCCAGTTAAACTTATCCATCACCACCAGCACTTCTCCTGCGCCTCCGGTTATATTGGGCATCACTCCCGAAACCCCACCCGTTCTGGTTGAGGAGTCGCATGAAGCGAGTGTCAGAAGGAGACCTGACAGCACAAAAAAGCCTGTCCTCCGCCATGGTGGAAAACAGGCCTTGATGTATTGAAGGAAATTACTTCTTTCCATCCTTGATTTTTTTTGAATCTTCAGTGTCATCAATGATCACTTCATCATCGTCATCGTCATCGGAGGTTGCTTTCTTGAATTCTTTCATGCCCTGTCCGACACCACGCATTAACTCTGGTATTTTTCGGCCTCCAAAAAGCAGGAGAACCAGCAGTACAACAACAACAATTTGCCAGACTCCTATTGCAAGGGTTATAAATGCTTCCATCTTTATTTTTTAAAAAGGTTTGTATTACAAAAATAGGTAAATAATCTTTCTATTTATTAAATAATCCGATTACGTCATTCAAATTTGCATAAAGCAGAAGGGCAAGCAGCAGCACCATACCCACAATTTGGGCATACTCAAGGAACTTATCGCCCGGCTTTCGTCCGGATATCATCTCAAACAGCGTAAACATTACATGCCCACCATCAAGGGCAGGTATGGGCAATATATTCATAACAGCCAGAATAATAGACAGAAATGCGGTCATATTCCAGAAACTCTGCCAATCCCACACGGGCGGGAAAATACTCCCGATTTTAATGAATCCTCCCAGCTCTTCATATGCTTTTGTTTTGGGCTTAAAAAGCATCTTCAACTGCTTCAGGTAGCTTTTGGTAATGTTCACCCCATGCTTGATCCCGGCCGGGATGGATTGAAAAAACGTATATTTTATTACTTCCTGCTCAAAAATGTCAAAATATTGAACATTATAAAACCCGAATGCACCGTCTTCATTGGTGGTCACATTCATGGTCAGTGTATCGTTTCCACGAAGGATCCCAAGATCAAAGGCCGTATTTTTTTCCCGGTTGGTGGCCTTCACAAACTCATAATAGTATTGTACCGGAGTACCGTTCACAGAAACAATCCTGTCTCCTTCCTCACCCCCGGCCTTCTTAAGAGCACCATCAGCCAGCTTTGAAACAATACAGGGGACGATGGGCTCCATGGCAACCTGTACCTTGAGCAATTGGGCGGTCATATCCCCCGGCACATTTATATCAAGGGCTTTCCCATCGCGCATCACCGAGATAACCTGGGTTCCATTCACAACAATATCATGATGAATGGTTCGCCATTTCCCGACGGGTTCTCCATCCAGCGCCACAATATGGTCTCCATCCCTCAAGCCCATCTCATGAAAAGTATCCTCAAACCTGAGTCCAAATTCCAGACGATTTGCCGGTACGTATGATTCACCCCAGGCAAAAAGCACAATTGTATAAATGAAAAGCGCCAGAATAAAATTCACAATTACACCGCCCAGCATAATAAGGAGTCTCTGCCATGCTGGTTTTGACCTGAATTCCCATGGTTGGGCAGGTTGCTTCATCTGCTCCTTGTCCATCGATTCGTCGATCATCCCGCTAATCTTCACATACCCCCCCAGGGGCAACCATCCAATTCCATACTCGGTATCACCGATCTTCTTCTTAAACAGGGAAAAACCTGCATCGAAAAAAAGATAAAACTTCTCTACCCTGACCTTAAAAAGACGGGCAAGCAGAAAGTGCCCCATCTCGTGTAATATGATAAGAATCGATAAACTTAAAAGTAGTTGAGCGATCCTGATTATAACATCCATTATTCTTAAATTAATTCATGTGCGACCCGCCTGGCCTCCAGGTCTGTTCCAAAATAATCATCCAGGTTGGGACTCTTGATAAAAGAAGACCTTCCCAGCGTGCGCTCAATCAGATCCGGAATATCCATAAACCCGATTCTCTTTTCAAGGAATGCATCCACTGCAACTTCATTAGCAGCATTCAGGATACAGGGCCAGTTACCTCCCTTTTCCAGCGCTTCATAAGAAAGTGCAAGATTACGAAAAATTTTCGGATCCGGCTGCTCAAAGTTTAACTCTGGGAAATCCATAAAACTGAAACGTTTAAAATCAGATTTCAGTCTCTCCGGAAATGAAAATGCATATTGAATGGGAAGCCTCATATCGGGGAGACCCAACTGGGCCTTTATGGAACCATCTTTAAACTGAACCATGGAGTGAATAATCGATTGAGGATGCACAACCACCTCAATTTGTTCGGGCCGGCAACCAAAAAGCCACCTTGCCTCAATTACCTCCAGCCCCTTATTCATTAATGTGGCTGAATCGATCGAAATTTTTGGCCCCATACACCAGTTGGGATGCTGCAGGGCCTCTTCAGGGCTCACTTTCTCCAGGGCCCCGACTCCCATTCCCCTGAAAGGGCCTCCAGAGGCAGTAAGGATCAACTTTTCCACAGAATCGGCAGGTTCTCCCGTCAGACATTGGAAAATAGCCGAGTGCTCCGAATCCACCGGAATAATGCTAACCCTTCTTTCTATGGCCTCTTTTATAATCAACTCACCGGCAACCACAAGGGTCTCCTTGTTGGCCAGCGCAATCTCCTTCCCCGCCCGAATGGCTTCAATAGTGGGCCTCAGACCACTGAATCCCACCATGGCTGTAAGTACCACATCCACCGAATCAAATCCCACAACCTGGGCCAGGGCATCCATGCCACAATACACATTTATCGGATGATTACACAGGGCATCTTTAAGCAGCTCATAGTGATCTTCGTTGCCAATAACCACGGCATTGGGTTGATAACGAATACTCTGCTCAATGAGGAGACTTACATTGTTGCCCGCAGCAAGAATCTCTACTTCCAGTGATTCGGGATGAGCAGCGATAACTTCCAGCGCCTGAGTCCCGATTGAGCCGGTTGAGCCAAGTATGGCAATCCTCTTTTTTTTCATCTTAGAAAACAATGTAATCGGCCGGATTCAAAGGTACCCTGTCGTGCCACAGCTCAAAATGCAGATGCGGCCCGGTAGTGAGTTCACCCGAATTGCCAACGATGGCGATGGCATCCCCGGCTACTACTTTTTGCCCAACCGATTTGAAGAGTGCTGCATTGTGCTTATATACTGAAAGAAGCTCATAATCATGCTGCAGCTGTATCACATATCCGGTTTCCAGGGTCCAGGTAGACATGATAACGGTACCGTCAAGGGCTGCCTTTACAACTTCGTTGGGTGCAGCCACCAGGTCAATTCCATAGTGTCCCTCCATGGGGTCAAAGGCACGGGTAACAATGCCATTCACCGGGGTGAAAAAGTGCATGTCATATAGATCACTGTTCACATGATCCCCATCCAACACGCTAAGTCTGAACTGCTCCTCAGCTTCAACCTGCTGCCTGAGCAGTGAGTCATTCGAAGAACGAATAAAGGCGATTTCCCTCTGATCCACTCCCCCTGTGGTATCATTCATGTAGTTCTCGGGAGCTTCTCCGGTGATGATCCGGTTGAGATTATCAAAATACTGATCCCTGATGGCCTGTTCATATTCCAGGGAATCCAGTTTCATCGCATTGGAACGGATGTGTTGTCTCATGGCAGCATCCGGATATCCCGGAATAAACTCACGTATGTTGGTAAATGCAATCAGGGAGTAAACAATAGCAACCAGTAAAATTAGCACCACTCCGATAACAGTAAAGAGGTTCAGCCTGGTGAGCCTCATGGCCCCCACCTCTTCAAAGGTATCCTCATTGAGAAGAACTACTCTGTACTTGTTAGTCAGTTTACGAAGCAGCTTCCAGCGCTTCTTTTCTGAATTTTTAACCATTGAATTTGTGCAGTATGGGCACAAAGATAAAAAGAATCCGGATTCTCTTATCAGGAGTGGAAATCAAACATTGGAAGAATCTCCTGCCGGATGTAATTCTGCCCTATCTCCTGCTTCAAAAAGCCCTCCCTTACAAGTGCATCTTCTTCTGCAATAAATAACTCCATATGGATAAGGGTCCAGGGTCTGAATTCGTATAGAGGGTTATCTGATTCCATCACGTTCATGGTGATCATGTAATCCGTCAGGCTTGTGGTGTACCCCACAAAGAGCCTGTCATGAAGGTTTGAATAGAGTACAAAAACTTTATAACTCATACGCTCAATAGGTAATTATAATTTGAATTTACGGCAAAAATGAGAAATGGTTCCATATAAGGTCATATTTTTTGAATTCTTTTATAAAAACACCTCTCAGCTAAAAAAGTTAATTAATATTTTATGCGGATGCGTTGCCACGATCTGATGTGAGCCACAAGGTCCTTTCTATCCGACCCGGAGAGGACCGGGTATTCATCCGTCCCATATCCCCAGGAAGGCATGGCAGTCCCATTTCTTCCAACCGTTATAGTGGCCATCAAAAAACCATTAGAGGCTGCGCTAAGAAACTCCTGGTTGTTTAAAGCCGGCGCCTTTAGTCCCTCTCCCCTGGGGCCATGACATTCAGCACAACTCAGGCTGAAAACCTCTGCTCCCCGCACCCTGTCGCCGGGATTACTTCCCGGAAAGATGTAAGTAAGGGAATCCAGGGCCGAATTACGCAAAAAACCAATTATATTACTGATTTCCTGCACACCCAGCCGCTCCTGGTCATATACGTCCGAAGACCATCCGAACATAGCTGTATGTGAGCGTCCTTCTGCGATGGTCTCATAAAGAAAGTCGTTCCCTGCAGCCTCCAGGAAATCGGCATTAATGATGGCCGGACCGGTTTCCCCCTCGCCAAATTCACCGTGACAGCGGTGACAGAGAAAGTGGTACCTCAGGGCACCTTGCTCCAGATCTGGCTCGGGCAGACTCATTTTCCCGCTGCGAGGTCTGACTGTACTCCAGCTACGAATCACAGTAAGCAGCTTGTGGATGTCGTCCGGCTCGAGATGGGACCAGGCTGGCATGGCTGTGTTTGCGCGTCCGCGAAGCATGGTCTCCACTATAAAATCATTATCTGCCCTGGCAAGAAATCCTTGTTGATCAAGGGCCACAGCCACATCGCCGGAACCATCCTCGCCGTGACAGGCTTTGCAATGTTGCTTAAACAGATGGGCGCCCTCTGCAAACGAAGCATTTGCACTCAGCACACCTGGGCTTTGTTCATTCGCAGCACTATACTTTACAAATTCGGCGATACCATCCAGCTCCTTCTCTCCCAGGGCAGAGATAGAACCTGTCCAGCTCCCCATCTGCCGAAGGCTTCTTCCCTTCTCCATTGTAAAACGGATAAAATCTTCCGAGGCAACCCTTAAAAAATCGACCCCTCCCACCGAGGGAACTCCTGTGTCATACTCTTTGTAATCCTTACCTTCTCCCTGCTTCCCGTGACATGCAGCGCAAAGATAGGCAAAGGCCCTTTCTCCATTGAGCGTATCCCTGACACCTTTGAATTCATTGAGAGTGGCCATGGTGAAGAAATCAAAGGGAATATCGGGCTTTGCGAGCCCCATTACAAAGATGGCCAGGGCCTCCAGATCGGCTTCTTCAAGTTGAATCTGGAGCATCTGCGAGCCAGGCGAAACCATTTCCGGATCCTTAAAATGCTCCTTCAGCCAGTGAGAAACACTTTGCTCCCCGGATATATTCTGAAAACTGTACTCGTGTTTGGTTTTTTCACCCTGCCTGGTGAGATCCGGACCCAGGATACCCCCCACATCACGCGCCTTATGGCATCCAAGACAGCCCTCTTCCGAAAAGAGATGTTTCCCCTTAATAAATACCTCCATTCCATCCATTATCTCATCTGCCTCTCCATCACCGGCAGAATAAATAGCCAGGTGACATTTACCGCATGAGGACTGGATATAGGGTGGCTCGAGCAATGCGTTGGGCCAGTGAGCCGACTGAACCTGTCCGAATGCATCCTCCTTTGATAACGCTCTCCCCTGTCCGCCGTGACAAATGGTACAGCCATATTCCTTCACTGGATGATCTGCCAGAAAATTTCCCGGATGACGGGTAAAGGGCTGGTGAACATCAAACATGCGAGGATCCTCAATACCCGGGTGGCAGCTAATGCAGCGATCGACGCGATTAAACTGTGGCAGTTCCACCTGCAGGATACCCCTCTCAAAATCTTCACCACTCCCAAGGATGGTCCCGTATTCCCGCTGAACCTTTCTCCACTCTTTACCTGTCCCCTCATAAATCCATGCACCCGCCAGCAAAATAAACAGCAGGGCTGAGACGACTGTAACCGCCCATATAACCCTTGCTGTATATTTCTTCTCGTCCATCATTTCTTATAGTACAGGCCATTGTGAAGCCGACCAGTAAAACTCCCAGTTGGGCCCCCTGAAAAAGATCCCCATCACCGTAAAAACCACAAGGGCTACAAAGGAACAGGTAAACAGCACCAGGGCTGCCATCCTGCTTGATCTCCGCCTGCGCCGGACCACTTCCGCAGCAATAATAAAGAGGGCTGCTGTGATGGTAGCGGGGTTAAACAGCAAAACAAACCACTGTGAAACACCCGGCATCCAGTCCCTCAGCCAGCCATAACGAATCAGGACAAAAAGCTGCAAAACAAGCACTGCAAATGAACCTGCTGCCGACCATAGTACAAGTCTCAATCCAGCTTTCCCCGAAAACCACTGCCCCACATATCCATCCTCCCTGTCCTTGTAGGGAATGGATATTAGAAAAACCAGGTACAGTACCGGAATTAGCAATCCGCCGGCAAAGGCAGAATAGGAGACCAGTTCCTGAATTCCAAGGAAGTACCAGGGCGATTTTGCCGGGTTCTCAGCGTGTGCCGGGTTGGCCTGTTCAAGCAGGGGTGCATCGGCAAAAATAGCTACCAGCAGGACCACCGCCACCACTCCAAGGAAAATAGCCAGCTCGGTCCACATCAATACGGGCCATGCCAGCCACTTGTTCTCAGTCCCTTTTTCCCCGGCATATTGGACAGGTCTGCTTAAGCCTCCATCCTTTCTTATCCTCCAGAAATGGAGGGACATCAGGATCATCATGGACAGGGGCAGGAGGATTACATGCAGGGCAAAAAATCTTGACAGGGCAGGCTGACCAACGGTCTCCCCCCCGATGAGCATCTTCTTCAGAAAGCCTCCCGGATCAAAAAAGGACGTAATCCCAGCCAGGTCGGTCAGCTCCCTTGCAGAAGCTGCAATATTGGATCCGATGGTCACCGCCCAGTATGCAAGCTGATCCCACGGCAGGAGGTATCCGCTGAAATTACTGAGCAGGGTGATGACCAGCATGGCAACTCCGAAAACCCAGTTCAGGGAACGGTTTCCCAGGTAGGAGCCGGTATAAAACACCCTTAAAAGGTGAAGAAAAACCACAATCACCATCCCCTGGGATGCCCAGCGGTGCATATTACGGATAATGCGTCCACCCGGCACCACATATACAATGTCTTTCACAGAGCGGTAGGCCGCCTCCACCGAAGGGGTATAGTAGATCATGAGGATCAGCCCAGTACTTACCATTATAAGGAAAAGAAATCCGAGAATCATACCCAGTCCGAAGGTATATGTGGGCTTCATGGAGTGAATATGAACCCTTGTCGCATGGATGTGCAGGAAAAAATTACGGCTCATAATCCCGGCACGTTTCTTCCGGTCCTGATCACCAGTGAGAACCGTGTCCGACTGCGCTATGTGGTTCGCTGAATCAGCCATCATCAGGCGTTTAGGAACTTCTCATCGGCCGGGATGCTTACGCCGGGATCAACCACCAGCTTTCCATCGGAGGTTTTATTCACCTTGAACCAGGCAAGGTCGCGTGGGGCAGGCCCCGATAATACTTCGCCCTTATTGTTATAGCATGAGCCATGACAGGGACATTCAAATCCTTTGGTAGTTCGTTCAATTGTACAACCCAGATGTGTGCATATGGCAGATACCGCCTGTATTCCCTCGTGATCCTTGTATACAAAAAGGTTATGTTCTTCAAGATAGGTGTAGGTATCCACAGGGAAGCGAGAAGGATCGCCCAGGGTGATTCTTCGTTTCTCTCCGGCTATCCTGGGAAAAAACTGACGAAAATAACTGGCCGCTGCAAGTGCACCGCTTGCCGCAGCAAGGAATAGCGCCGATCGTTGTAAAAAATGCCTGCGTTTCATAATTGGATTGCTAAAATTATATAGATTCTTTTTGAATAGGGCACTCAAAAGCCCTGATTTCTCTAATTTATATACATTTGAAATTGCATCATTTCGAGTAAATTAGCCATGAAGAGAGGACTTGTTCCCAAAGTGCTCATCACACTTTTGTCAGTTGCTGTAATCCTTACCACCCTAATAAACTGTAATCGTGCAGATTCAGGGAAAAGCACAGGGGATAAAAGTAGTACATCCCTCAGTGAACCCCGGTATGTGGGTCGGGATAAATGCAAGGAGTGCCACGAAAAAGAGTTTAATCTATACCAGGGATCTGACCACGACATGGCCATGGATACCGCCATTGCGGAAACGGTCCTGGGCGATTTCAGCGATGTTACCCTCACCCATTTCGGAGTTACCTCCCGTTTCTTCATGAAAGACGGGAAATACATAGTGAATACAGAAGGCCCCGATGGAGCGCTTCACGATTACCCCGTTTCCTACGTATTTGCGATCAGGCCCCTGCAACAGTACCTGGTAGAATTCCCAGGAGGAAGGTATCAGTGCCTGCCCCTTTGCTGGGATACCCGTCCGGCCGAAGAAGGTGGTCAGAAATGGTTCCACATTTACCAGGACGAACGTATTCCCCCGGAGGATGTCTTGCACTGGACCCACGTGACCCAGAACTGGAACTACATGTGTGCCGAATGCCACTCCACCAATCTGAGAAAGAACTACGATTACAAGGAAAAAACATATAATACCACATGGAACGAGATTGATGTATCATGCGAAGCCTGCCACGGACCAGCATCGGAACACATCGACTGGGCCGAAAAAGTTGAAGGCGGGAGCAGTCCGGACATCTATCCTGATATGGGCCTGGTATTAAGGCTTAAAGACACTGACAATGCCACATGGATCTTCGATCCTGATTCTGTCACCGCCCGAAGATCGGTTGCCCGCCAATCGGACGAACTGGTGCAGATGTGTTCCAGGTGCCATGCCCGTCGAGCTGTAGCAACGGAGGACTATTACCATGGCGGATCATTGCTGGATACCCACTGGCCCTCCCTGCTGGATGAAGGCCTCTATTATGCTGACGGTCAGATCCTGGAAGAAGTATATGTTTACGCTTCCTTCCTCCAGAGCAAGATGTACAAGGCCGGGGTGGTTTGTAAGGATTGTCATGAACCTCATAGCGGAAAAACTTATGCAGTTGGAAATGCCCTTTGCTATCGATGCCATATGGCCTCAGAATATGGCTCCCGGGAACACCATTTCCATGATCCCTCCAAGGAGGGAGCCAATTGTGCCGAATGTCACATGCACGAAAACACCTACATGGTGGTCGATCCCCGGCGCGATCACAGCATCCGTATACCACGACCCGATCTCTCCGATAAGCTGGGGACTCCTAACAGCTGCAACCAGTGCCACCCGGATAAATCCACGCTTTGGGCCACCGACTATCTGCGAAAATGGTATGGACAGGACCTGCTGGATGAAGAGCATTACGGTGAGATTTTCTGGGCAGGTCGACAACACTACCCCGAGGCCCATGAAGGCCTGCTACGCCTGGCCCGCGACCGGGAACTGCCTCCCATGATCAGGGCCACAGCCATCTCCTTACTGGGCGGATACCCAGAGCCCTCAACTGCCCAATTACTGGGTCAGCTAATCAATGATCCCGATCCCCTGATCAGGTATGCCACGCTTTCAGTGGCCCAATTCGGGGAAGCCGAATTTATAAGGGACCTGGCTGTTCCCAGGCTCAGGGACAGCATTAAACTTGTAAGACTGATTGCAGCCAACGCACTTACCGCGGTACCAAGGAATCTGATTCCGGAAGGATCAACAGATCTTCTGAATACAGTATTGAAGGAGTACAACGAATCCTTGATGATCAACGCCGATCACCCCTCCACCCACCTCAACTTCGGGAACCTTTACCTGAACACGGGTGATTTTGAGAAGGCAGAGGCATCATTCAGGGAAGCCATTGAGCTGGAACCCGGACTGGTGGGACCCTATATCAACCTGGCCGACCTCTACCGAAGACTTGATCGTGACCAGGAGGGCGAACAGGTGCTGAAAAGTGCACTGGAACGCTATCCCGACCTCTCGGCCATCAACTATTCCCTGGGATTGCTGAAGGTGAGACAGGGGAAGCAGGAGGAAGCCCTGCCCTACCTTAAGAAGGCGGCCATCGAGGAACCTTCGGATCCACACTACAGCTACGTTTATGCCATAGGGCTGAACTCTCTTGGGAAACCCCAGGAGGCACTTTCCTTCCTGAATAAGGCATTGAAGAATCATCCTTACGACAGGAACATTCTCTATAGCCTTGCTACCATCTCCATGGAGAACGGCAAAACGGAAGAGTCGCTTCGTTATGCTGAACGCCTGGTGGAGAGCTATCCCGAGGATGCTAATTATCAGCAACTTTTGAACGTACTTTCAAATTAATCTGACAATACTGATGAAAGATTCTGACACGCTCAAAAAAATTGTAAAGGACAAATATACCGGCATCGCCATGGCTCCTGAGAAAAGATCATGTTGTTGTGGGGATAAGGGCATTAACTATTCCATTATGAGCCATGATTACTCGGGACAGGACGGTTATGTGGAAGATGCTGACTTAAGCCTGGGCTGTGGAATCCCCACCGACCATGCGGGTATAAAAGAGGGCATGCAGGTACTGGATCTGGGTTCAGGAGCCGGGAATGACGTTTTCGTTGTACGTCGTATTGTGGGCCATCAAGGCGGTGTAACGGGCCTCGACTTTACCGATGAGATGCTTGCCAGGGCAGGGAAGAATAATGATAAGATGGGATTCTCCAATGTGAACTTCCTTAAAGGTGACATTGAAAACATACCCTTGCCTGACAATAGCTACGATGTGGTAATCAGTAACTGTGTGCTGAACCTGGTGCCCCATAAGGAAAAAGCCTTTGCCGAAATCCTCCGGGTCTTAAAGCCCGGCGGCCATTTCTGCGTTTCCGACATCGTATTAAAGGGTGATATACCTGATGATATGAAGGAAGCTGCAGAGCTCTATGCCGGCTGTGTATCAGGTGCCCTTCAAAAGGAAGACTACCTCTCCACCATAAAAAAGAGTGGATTCACCGGTATTGAAGTGAAAAGCGAGCGGAAAAATGATGTGCCCGATGAATATCTGCTTGAAAGTGTGAGCCAGGAAGTCATCGATGCCTACCGGAACACAGGTGCGGGAATCTTCAGTATCACCGTTGTTGGCGAAAAGCCAACGAGTCTGTAAAGTCTGTAAAGTCCGTAAAGTTCGTAAAGTCTGTAAAGTCTGTAAA